>JAIKZC010000033.1 GCA_024682575.1 Lachnospiraceae bacterium
ACATCCGCGATGTCATTTACCCTGTTATAGACGTAATAAACCTGGCCGCCACGGCTCATCTCACGCCTTATCGCCTCTCTTACCATTTCTGCGGAATATTCCATTATGAAAGTCTGTATCGGCATTCTTTCCTGAGGTGCCTCTTCCAAAACGCTCATATCCCTTATACCTACGAGACTCATATGAAGGGTTCTTGGGATAGGTGTTGCCGAAAGTGCTATTACATCCACATTTCTGCGCATTTCTTTGATTCTTTCTTTATGCGTCACACCAAATCTCTGCTCCTCGTCTATAACAAGAAGCCCCAGATCCTTAAATACAACATCCTTGGATAAAAGCCTATGCGTTCCGACAACTATATCTACCATTCCCTTTTTAAGGTCTGCTATTGTCTTTCTATTTTCCGCTGCAGATCGGAATCGGCATAAAAGCGCAACCTTTACGGGATAATCCTTAAGTCTCTCCGCAAGCGTATGATAATGCTGCTCTGCAAGAATAGTAGTCGGCACGAGAAATGCAACCTGCTTGTTTTCCTGCACAGCCTTAAATGCTGCCCTGATCGCAACCTCGGTTTTTCCAAAACCCACATCACCGCAGATAAGCCTGTCCATGATCTTTTTACTTTCCATATCATGCTTAACAGCCTCTATAGCCATAAGCTGATCATCTGTTTCCTCAAAAGGAAACATTTCCTCAAATTCCTTCTGCCAGACTGTGTCTTCTCCATAGGCAAATCCCTGTGCCTTCTGCCTTTCGGCATAAAGCTCCACAAGTTTTCTCGCAACACCCTCAACAGAAGACTTTACCCGGGCTTTAGTTCTGTTCCACTCTTTATCCCCAAGCCTGTTTAACTTAGGCTTCTTCTCTGCATCTTTTGAGGCATATTTCTGCAGAACATCAAGGTTTGATGCAATAACATATACGCTGGAATCATCCCTATAGGAAATCTTTACATAATCCCTCGTAACATTATCAATCTCAATGTGTTCAATACCCTGATACACACCAAGGCCATAACTTTCATGAATTACATAATCCCCGACATTAAGATCTGTAAAGCTTGATATATGTTCACCCTCATAACTGTGGCGTTTCTTCTTTTTCTTTTTTCTGACAGAACCAAAAATATCCGTCTCAGAAATAATTGCAAATCTGATCCCCGGATACTCAAACCCGGCAGAGATATTGCCATTGGCAGTCATTATCTCGCCATCTTTAAGTTCCCTGTCGAAATTTTCAGAAAAAAATGCATTTATCTCATTTTCCGCAAGATTATCCGCAAGTCTTTTTGCCCTTGTTGTCGATGCAGACAATAAAATAACCTTATAATTATTTTTCTTAAAACGTCTTAGGTCGGTCAAAAGCGAATCAAAGCTGCCATTATAAGAATTTACAGAGCGCACATGTATGCTTAAATGAGCCTTTGCCTTATACTTATCCTGCTTTTGTGAAATTGTCGAAAACGCTGCCGAATGACATTTTGAGATTTTATGAAATATTTCATCCGGACTATATAAAATGTCACTTTGTCCCGGAAGGATATATCCTTGAGAAAGTCTCGCAGTCATACTTTCTGAAAATTCTGAAAAAACCGCCTCTGCCTTTTCTATCAGTCGTATCGATTCATCCAGAAAAACAGCTGTTTCATCCGGAATAAAGAAATCCAGGAATGAATACATTTCATCAAAAAAATAATTTGCAAAGCTGATAATATTAGCAGCCTGAAGAAAATTATCCATTTCCTCGCTAAAAGCATTCACAAGACTTTTAAGCCGGTGAGCCTCTTCCGTCTTCATAGCTTTTCTGAGTTCAGAATAATTTTTATCAAAATCAAGGCGGATTTTTTCCATTCCCGCATCTTTTTCATCTTCACTTAAAACAATTTCAGACGCCGGATAAATTTCAGCTTTCTCCAGATCCTCTAATGATCGCTGACTGGCTACATCAAAAGATCGGATTGAGCTTATTTCATCTCCCCAAAGCTCGATTCTTATCGGATTATCTTCTGTAAGCGGGAAAATATCCACTATTCCGCCTCTGATTGCAAACTGTCCCTGGGCTTCTACCTGTGCAGTGCGCTCATATCCACATTTTGCAAGCTGTTCTGCAAATTTTTTCTCGTCAAGCTCGTCATTTGAATTGATATCTATTATATTTGACGCAATCAGTTCTACACCGGCAATCCTTTCCATCAAGGCATCTATTGTTGTAACAACAGTAAATTTTTTCCCTGACATCAAAGCCTTTATGCAATTCATTCGTTCCCTGGTGAGCTGATTACCGTTTAAATCTGACTGATAAAACATCAAGTCTCTCGGAGGATAATATACAACATCACTGTCATATACTCTGTAATCCGAATATAGCGCTCTGGCCTTTAACTCATCTGCCGTCACAATTATCCGGAATCGTTTATCTCTCCCCAGGGCGGACATCAGATTAGGTTTTGCCGCATCAACACAACCCTCTATTTCAGTTATGCCCTTTTCTTTAAGTGCTTCATTGATTTCCTCGAACAACGTCGATTTTTTTAACGGCTCCTCGAATGATTTCATCCTTTTTTTGCTACTCCTTAACGTTAAACGAAAAGATTTTCCCAAAATAAACTTCAAAAAATATCAGCCGTTAAATTTATTCATAGCAGCCTCTGCACCATCCGTCATTATTGAAACAACGGCGGCGGCAGCCCTGATTTCTGCCTCGTCGACAAGTTCTCGACTTTCTTCATCAAATGGAGCAAGAACCCAATCAGCCAGATCCCAGGCATGGGGCTTTGCTCCAACTCCGATCTTCACTCGCGAAAATTTATCCGTGCCGGTTTTAGCTATTATATTTTTAAGTCCGTTATGTCCGCCGGCACTTCCCTTTGCCCTGACTCTTATTCGTCCCGGATCAAGATCAATGTCATCTGAAATAACAATAAGCTCCTCATCAGGATCAACTTTATAATAATTAACAATTTCTGAAACAGCCTCTCCGCTCAGGTTCATAAAAGTCAATGGCTTCACAAGAAGCACTTTATTGCCCTCTATGATTCCCTTACCGCAAGCAGCTTTATGTTTCTCAAAATCAATTGCAATACCATATTTATCCGCCAGGATATCTATCGTATCAAATCCTACATTGTGCTTTGTTCCGGCATATTTTGATCCGGGATTTCCAAGTCCGGTTATTACATACATATTTCTAATACTACCTTTCAAAAAAAATTAACCTATAGCTGATCTGTAAATTTCCTCAGCCTCTTTAGCGCCAACAGGCTTAATCCTTGTAAGTTTTACTGTATCATTAAGTGTTGCAAGCATGCTTAACTTCTTAAGGATTTCATCATTCCAGTCAACATCCGGTCCGATTTCCTTTAACCTTACAGGCATACC
>JAIKZC010000078.1 GCA_024682575.1 Lachnospiraceae bacterium
GGTATAGAGGTTTATGATCTTTTGAGGGATGAATATGATATCCAGATGGAATTCGGAGATATTTCCAATCTTTTGGCATATATTTCCATCGGAGATTCACTGCAGGATATAGAAAGGCTTGTAGGAGCTTTAGCTGATATAGAAAGGCTCTATTCCAGACCGGAGAAGCAGTTTTTCACGGCAGAATACATCTCGCCGGAGGTTGCGGTCAGCCCTCAGAGAGCGTTTTATGCAAGGAAAGAGCCTGTTGCACTTTCTGACTGTGCAGGACGCGTTGCCGGTGAATCTGTTATGTGTTATCCGCCGGGAATCCCGATTTTAGCGCCGGGAGAGGTCATAACGCAGGATATAATTGAATATATAAGATTTGCAAAAGAAAAGGGATGCTCGATGCAGGGAATGGAAAGTGATGATCTTTCCTATCTCAATGTCCTGACGGAAGGCACATTTTAATATCAGCAAGGAGAGTAGGGCATGCAGTTTTGGTTTGAAGAATTTCATACACAAAACACGAAAATGGGGATTCGTGTTGATGAACAGCTTTTTTCCGGAAGCAGCGAATATCAGAGAATTGATGTTTTCAGTTCTCCGGAATTCGGAAGGTTTTTGTGCTCCAACGGAAGTGTGGTTTTTTCTGAGGCAGATGAATTTGTCTATGATGAGATGATAGTGCACGTTCCGATGGCGGTTCACCCGAATGTGAAAAAAGTCCTCGTGATCGGCGGCGGTGACGGCGGCGTTGCGAGAGAATTGACATATTATAACGAAATAGAAAAGATCGATGTTGTCGAGGAAGACAAGATGTTCGTGGATGTCTGCAAAAAGTGGTTTCCCGATAATTCGGTCGGACTAGAGGATCCGAGAGTTGAGATTTTTTATGAAAACGGACTCAGATTTTTAAGGTCGAGAAGGGATTATTATGATCTGATAATCAACGACTGTACAGATCCGTTAGGTCATACCGCCGGAATGTTCACCAAAGAATTTTATGGTAACTGCTACCGGGCACTTAGGGATGACGGGATAATGGTATATCAGCACGGAAGCCCGTTTTTTGACGAAGACGAGGAGAGCTGCCGCGCAATGCACAGGAAAGCCTACAGAAGCTTTCCGATAAATAAGGTTTTCCAGGCGCATATACCAACATGCCCTGCCGGCTACTGGCTTTTCGGATTCGCTTCGAAAACATATCATCCGCTTAAGGATTTTAATGCAGAAAAATGGAATGAACGTAATATCAAAACCTGGTATTACACAACAAATTTACACATGGCAGCTTTTATGCTTCCAAAATACGTAGAAGACCTTTTATCAGAGGAGGAAAAACAATTATGAGCAGATTATTGGTTATAGGATGCGGCGGTGTTGCACAGGTTGCGATTCAGAAATGCTGTCAGAACAGCGAGGTATTTACGGAGCTCTGCATAGCAAGCCGTACCGTTTCTAAATGTGACGAACTTGCAAAGAAGCTTGAAGGAAAGACAGCAACAAAGGTTACTACGGCAAAAGTAGATGCCGATAAGGTTGAGGAAGTTAAGGCTCTTATAAATTCCTACAAGCCTGATCTCGTGCTCAATGTCGCTCTTCCTTACCAGGATCTTACAATCATGGACGCATGCCTTGCCTGCGGTGTTCACTATGTAGATACGGCAAATTATGAGCCCGAGGATACAGATAATCCGGAGTGGAGAAAAATTTATGAAAAGAGATGCAAAGACCTCGGATTTTCAGCATATTTTGATTATTCCTGGCAGTGGGCTTATGACCAGAAGTTTAAGGATGCGGGTCTCACAGCCCTTTTGGGAACCGGCTTTGATCCGGGCGTAACAAGCGTATTTACTGCTTATGCCCAGAAGCACTATTTTGATGAGATCCACACGATCGATATCCTCGACTGCAACGGCGGAGATCACGGTTATCCTTTTGCTACAAACTTTAATCCCGAGGTAAATCTTCGTGAAGTCAGCGCTCCCGGAAGCTATTGGGAGGACGGTCACTGGGTAGAGGTTCCTGCAATGAGCATCAAGCGTGAGTACGATTTCCCTCAGGTTGGAAAGAAGGATATGTACCTCCTTCACCACGAGGAGATTGAGGCTCTTGCA
>JAIKZC010000139.1 GCA_024682575.1 Lachnospiraceae bacterium
AGCTGCGAACCTCAAATGTTCCTAAAGAGGATTGTGCGAGACGCCAGCACTTATGCCGCGTATTTTGCGGCATTACGTACTGCTGCGTCGGAGCCCAAAGCGAGAGCGTTCCTCGTAGGAACTTTGAGGCGAACAGCGTAACAGGCAAAGCCTCTAAACAAAAACCTATAGGTTTATAATAACTATAAAAAGCCGGAACTTTTCTCAGTTCCGGCTTTGTGATCAGGATTGGAAATAATAGCCTACGCCCCATTTTGTGTGGACGTAGCGGGGATTGCTCGGGGACTCTTCGATCTTTTCGCGGAGACGTCTTACGTGAACGTCTACTGTACGCTCGTCGCCCGGGTATTCCTTCCCCCAGATAGTGTTCAGAAGAACTACTCTTGAATATACTTTATTAGGATTCTTTGCAAGAAGTTCGAGAAGATCAAACTCCTTTGCTGTAAGGTTAACTTCTTTATCTTTAACGAAGGTTCTGCGTCCGTCAAGATCAAGCTTGAGGCTGCCCTTTTCTATTACAGTTGAGGTGTCCTCTTTTCTCGTTGTCTTTTCAGAACGTCTTATAAGAGCTCTTACTCTTGCCTTTACTTCAAGGATATTGAAAGGTTTCGTTATATAATCATCAGCTCCGTACTCAAGACCCAATATTTTATCCATATCATCGCCCTTTGCAGTCAGCATGATTATCGGAACATCCGAAAATTCCCTGACCTGCTGACATACGTCAAATCCGCTGATCTTAGGAAGCATGACATCCAATACTATTAGTGAATATTCATTGCCCTTGATCATCTCAAGTGCATCTTCACCATTGTACGCCATCTCAACTTCGTAATCGTCCTGTTTCAGCGCAAACGCAAGTCCTTTTACAATGTTCTTTTCATCATCAACCAAAAGTACTCTTCTGCTCATTGATTATCCCTATATCCTTATCTTATCTTTAATTTTCAAAAAAAGTCCGTCCTTAATTCCGGCAACTTTTTTTATATCATCTATGCTTGCAAAGGCTCCATTGCTTTCCCTATATGAGATTATTGCCTCAGCCCTTGTTTCACCTATTCCACTGATCGTTGTCAATTCTTCGGCAGAAGCCGTATTTATATTAACTCTACCGTCATCAGCTTCCTGACTGTCAGTCCCCCGGAAATCCCCAGTGATCTCCCTTAAAGCTTCCGCTTCATTTCCTTTTTCATTTATTTCTTTTAATTCATCAATTGTTGGAAATTTGATCCTGTCTCCGTCTGAAAGGAGCAATGCCTGATTTACGGCATCCTCTGCCGCATCTTTTCTAAGACCGCCTGCTTTTTCCAAGACTTCAAATATCCTGCTTCCCTCAGGCATTTTATAGACACCCGGGCTTTCAACAGCCCCGCATATATAAACATATATGTCCTGGCTTACGGACTCCGCTTCCTCTTCGACAATATTATCAGAAATCGCCTCCGAGCTTTCATATCTTTCTTCAGATTCAAAAGTTGAAAGTTCAGTCTCAACTGCGGTATTCTGTCCGCAGGCCGATAATGACAAGGCGATAGTCAAACTTAAAAGCACCGTCACAACGGATTTCTTTCCTTCGTTACGGTGCCAATATAATTTTCCCGACATTTCAATACTCCTGACTGCATTTCCGTCAGGCGCATTCAACCCAATTGCACTTTTATTCTACTCTTTGTATTCTAAAGATGCAATACTTTTTTAATATTTTTGAAATATTAAACTAAATTTAGCTTCTTGTCAGTCTTATTTACGAAATTTTATCCAAAACCTTCTCTAAAACAGAACACATTTCATCGATGTCTTTCTTCTCAAAAACAAGCGGTGGAACTATCCTTATGATATTGCTTCCGGCAGTGATCACGAGAAGGCCTTCCTTCTGGGCATCCTTTACCAGATCTCCGGCGGGCATATCGAGTTCTATTCCTCTCATGAACCCTTCACCGCGGACTTCTTTAATATGACTGTTTTTTGACTTGAGTTCTTCAAGCTTTTCGGTCATATAAGGCGAAAGCTCCTTTACATGTCCTACTATATCCCTTTCCTCAAACTGACGGAGAACCTCGCAGACAGCAGCTGTCGCTAAAGGATTACCTCCGTAGGTTGAGCCATGATCACCGGGTGCCAATGATTTTTCTGCCACTCTTTCAGTCATCAGGAATGCACCTACAGGTATTCCGCAGCCAAGTGCTTTTGCAAGCGTAAGAATATCGGGCTTTACGCCATATTTTTCAAATGCGAACATGCTTCCGCTTCTTCCAAGTCCACACTGGATCTCATCGATCATCATGAGTATATCATTTTCGTCGCAGAGCTCTCTTACTCCCTTTATAAATTCCTCAGTTGCGGGATAAATTCCGCCTTCTCCCTGAATTGTTTCAAAGATTACGGCACAGGTCTTTTTATTTACAAGTTTTTTAACAGATTCGAGATTATTGAACTCGGCAAATTTAATATGCCCTATTCCTGTTCCAAATGCTTCCCTGTAATGAGCGTTTCCGGTTACTGAAAGCGCACCCATTGAACGTCCATGGAATGAATGCTCCATGGCGATTATTTCGTAGTCTTCTGCCGGAGCCTTGCTGTATGCATATTTAAGAGCTGATTTAATTGCTCCCTCGATAGCTTCTGTTCCGCTGTTGGTAAAAAATACCCTGTCCATTCCGCTTATTTTATTTAGTTTTTCCGCAGCTTTTACAGCCGGAACATTATAGTAAAGATTCGAAGTATGGATAAGCTTGTCTATCTGACTTTTAAGGGCATCATTATATTCTTTATTATTATAACCAAGCGCAAAAACGGCTATTCCCGATGCTGCATCGAGATATTTTTTGCCGTCTGTGTCATAAAGATATACTCCGTCACCCTTCTCAAGCACGATGGGATAACGGTTGTAAGTATGAAGAATATTGCTGTCACCGATCTTCATATATTCTTCTGTTTTGCTCATTTGTCAATCCTCCTTAACTATAGCTGTTCCGATACCTTTCTCGGTAAATATCTCAAGGAGGAGACAGTGAAGTATGCGTCCGTCGAGAATGATAACACTGTTTACGCCTCCGTTTACGGCATCTATGCAGTTTCCAAGCTTAGGGATCATTCCTCCGCCTATGAATCCGCTGTGAAGAAGCTCCTCCGCCTCTTTTCCGCTGAGCCTTGAAATAAAACTGTTCTTGTCGTTAATATCTTTGTAAATTCCTCTGATATCCGTAAGAAATGCAAGCTTTTCAGCCTTCAGTGCCTTTGCTACCGCACATGCGGCATCATCTGCATTTACATTATAGGTATCAAAATTTTCATCCATGCCTACCGGACATACTACCGGCAGGAAATCTTTTTCAAGGAGATCTGAAAGGATCGTTGGATCAACGCTCACTACTTCGCCAACATATCCGATATCTTTGCCTTCGGAATATTTTTTCTTGACCTTAAGGAGCCCGCCGTCTTTTCCGGAAACTCCTACAGCTCTTACTCCAAGACTTTGAACAAGCTGTACGAGACCTTTGTTCACCTTATTGAGAACCATTTCCGCAACTTCCATGGTCTCTGAATCTGTAACTCTTAAGCCATTTACAAAATTAGGTTCCATGCCTACTTTTTCTACCCAACGGCTTATTTCTTTTCCACCGCCGTGTACTATTACAGGCTTAAATCCTACAAGCTTTAAGAGGGTCACGTCCTTTATGACATTTTCTCTCAGAACATCTGAAGTCATAGCGGATCCGCCATATTTTACAACTATTATCTTTCTGTTAAATTTCTGTATATAAGGC
>JAIKZC010000204.1 GCA_024682575.1 Lachnospiraceae bacterium
TAATACTACATCGATACCCTCAGTATTTGAAATAACATCGACATAATTCCATGGATGACTTACAGCTTCATTTCCAAGATGTGCAATCAGATATACATAATCTGCACCCTCTGCCCTTACATCATCTACTGCTTTCTGAACAGCATCATAAAGCATTTGTCCGTTTTCATCTCCCATAAAATCATAAATAAATTCACCCTGATCATTCTGAAAGAATTCCGGTGTAGACCCTGTTATAGTTGTCGGAGTGGTAACACCAACAAATCCAATCTTTTTACCGGCTTTTTCTACTATTGTATACGGATCAAAAATTACTTCTTCATTTTTTCTAAAATTACAGCATATATATTTATAATTAGCTTTTTTGCTTAACTCAAGGAAATTTTCAACATTATAATCAAATTCATGATTACCAGGAATTGCAACATCATATTCCATCGCATTCATAATATCAATTATGTCTGCACCCTTTGAAAAATAACCTATTGCATCGCCCTGAAGCGCATCTCCATCATCAACCAGTATAGTTTCATATCCCTGATTCTCATAATATTCTCTGAATTTTTTTAATCCTGCATATCCAAAATTATCATCTACTCCACAATGAACATCACTTGTAAAGAGGATCATAATCTCACCGTTTTTTTCAACGGTATCTGATCCAGCCTCTGCTGTTTCGGTTCCCTGAGTGCCAGATTCAGTTGATGATACGGCTTCCTCAGTTCCGGCAGCAGCTTGAGATGCAGCATCCTCTGAAGCAACAGATGCCTCCGGTACAGTATCGGACGGAGTTGTAGAAGCTGTCCCTGTAGGCGAAGAACATCCACTCGTGATAACCATTGTTAAAGCAGTTAATAAAACCAGAATCTTTTTTTTCATCAATATTCTTTACCCCCATAAATAAATACTTTAAATATAAAATGCAGGAACACGCATTTGCTACGGGTTCCGTGTATTTACATAACACATCTGCACTTTAATCACCTAATTTCAAAATTTTTGATACTTTTGATCTAAAATCTAATTTTAGCTATAAAAAATTCTTTCTTTATATTCTGGTCTTTTAGCAGAAATGTCTAATTTCTATTTTTATAATATAAGCAAAAATAAGCAGTTTCAAGTTTATTTTAAAATACAAAACATGCATTATTACTGTATAATGGCAATAATGCATGTTAGCATATACAAACTGTTTATATGATATTATTGATATTTTTTATCATTTAAAAAAGTCCATTTCTCCAGTCCTTCATGTGATAACGTATAAATGCCGTAATACCAACTATGATCCATGTTACGCCTGTTGCAACCCAAAGTCCCCATGCACCTAAGAAAGGAATTGAACAGAAAAATGCCGGAAATATGATTCTTCCAGTCATCTCAGCCGCACCTGATATAACAGGAAATTTAGCATCTCCCGCTCCATTGAGGATTCCCCTGCATACATAGATAGTTCCTAACGGCAGATAAAAACATGATAGAATCCTCATAGCATTTTTACCAAATGCAATGACATCGGGCTCATTTACAAAAACTCTCATCATAGCATCACCAAATATCCATACTAAAGGGATCATAACAACAGAATAAAATCCCATTAACGTGATGCCGACCTGATAGCCTTTTTGCAGTCTCTCGCCGTTTTTTGCACCAAAATTCTGTCCCGAATAAGTTGAAAGAGAATCCGCAAGAGCCTTTAGCTGCATATTTACAATATTCTCTATCTTACTTGTTGCAGTGAAAGCCGCAATTACAACTGAGCCAAAGGAATTAATGACCCTCTGCAATACCACGAAAGAAAAAGCCATCATACCACTCTGTATAGCCATAGAACCGCCCAGCTTACAGCTTCTCAAGATTATATCCCTGTCTATCAGGAAATCTTTTTTCTTAAATTTGAACATTGGATTTTTGATCAATGCATAACTTATAGATGTCAAAGCTGAAAGAAACTGCGCTGTGATCGTTGCGATCGCAAGTCCCTTTACTCCAAGCCCAAGATAAATTACAAAAGTCAGATCCATGATAATATTCAAAAAACTGGACACTATCAGAAAATACAAAGGTGTTTTAGAATCACCAACGCCACGCATTATTGATGAAATCGTATTATAAAGGGCAGAACCCACAAATCCAACGCAGATTATGGACATGTATGCGACTGCATTATCAAGAATATTTTCAGGGGTTTTAAGTCCGTAAGTAAGTACAGGTCTTGCCAACAGGAATCCTGCAATGCCAATAAAGGCCGAGATTATTAAAACTATATAAAAAGCATTGGTTATGGTCTTTCTGACACCTTTTGTGTCATTTGCTCCGAAAAACTGTGAAATTACGATTCCTATTCCTGCAGCCAGACCATTACCGAGAGCAAAGAAAAGATTTGTAACATTGCCCGTTGAGCCAACAGCAGCCAGCGCATTGGCGTCAATAAATTTCCCGGCTATTATTGTATCGACTATATTATAAAACTGCTGAAAAATATTTCCTATCATCATGGGAAACATAAAGGAAACTATAAGTCTCAAACTGTCTCCGCTGGTCATATCCTTCGAGTATTTTTTTACAGCTGTTCCCGCCATTTTTCTGTCTCTCCCTTTTTGCTTTTATTGCCTGTTTCCATAGATTTCCCAAATTAATCTCATATTAATTTACACTATTTTAAAAGAAAATAAAACCCACGAAAACGTTGATTTTCGCAGGTTTTTTGCTTGATTTATTTAATTTTATTCATATATCGCTTATAATTTTACAAGTAAGTTCTTCTGTCATGGATAGAATAAGTTTTAGAGCATCCGCTGACGCATTATCTATATGAACTCCGGCCGAACAACAAACAAGGATATTTTTTTCAGACACTATTTTTTCAGCCATCATTCTTGCAATCTTTTCATCTTTATGAGATACCCTGTTTATAACAGATGATGTAGCACTGTAACCTTTTCCTGTCAGACTTCCTCTTGGCTCGGACATTACCATAGTCCCTATATGGGGTTTTTCACCTCCATATAGACAAAGCTGCAGATCATCTCCCATTTTTACAGTTTCACATATCAGTTTTATTCCCGGTCTTTCGACAGTATATTTCATAGATCACTCTTCTCTGCCTTCCCAGGCATTAAACTCTTTAATATTGATTCCAAACTGCATCAAAACTTTACCAATAATATGAACGATCATGTCATCTACGGATGTCGGACCATTATAAAATGTTAGTACCGGGGGTACGATAACACATCCGAGATCAGCTGCATCTGACATATTTCTTAAATGAATTTTACCAAGAGGCATTTCTCTCGGAACAAGCACTAGTTTCCTGCCCTCCTTTAAGCATACATCAGCAGCCCTTAATACAAGATTTTCTGCATATCCTGAAACAACTCCCGCAAGAGTTTTCATACTGCAGGGCATTATGATCATTCCATCTGTAACAAATGATCCGCTTGAAATTGATGCAGCCAGATTTTTTTCATCATGCACATGATCTGCAAGTGACAAAAGATCTTCTATATTTTTGTCTGTTTCCAATTTCCAGGTCTTTTTAGCACCCTCTGTCATAACAAGATGAATTTCAACATCCGGAATATTTTTCATTAACCTCAATAAATAAAAACTCATTTCAACTCCGGATTCACCGGTAACTCCAACTATCAATCTCATGCAGATCTCCTTATTTAAAAATACATCAGGAAACTAAAGGAAGTACATATGCTACCCAGAAAGCACTGATAGGCATGACCAGGATCATCGACGGTATCATATCAGCAGTCGGGAACATTTTTACCTTGATCATTCTAAATCCCGTTGCAAGCATTATAAAACCACCGCAAGCCTTAAAGTCAGCGATCATTGTCTCGTTTGTCATGGGGAAGATCCAGCCCGCAAGCAGGAATAACAATAAGAAAATGATAAACTGAGGTACTGCTACGGCAGCAACAACAAAACCAAGTGTGCATGCAAATATTAAAGCCGTGAAAAGGTCAAGTATGGACTTTGCGATGAGGATACTGTGATCTCCGGTCATACCCGAAACAATAGATCCATAAATACCTGTACCGCTTGCACAGAAAAGTACAATGCAGGTTACAAGTGTTGCAATAAATTCCGCTTCCGGAATCTTTGAATTATCTGTTTTTACAAAATTGCCTATTAATTTCTGCATTCCTTTTGCACCTGCATTTATCTTCTCTCCGAGATGAATTGCAAGTCCAAGACCAGTTCCCAAAATAACTGAAAAAATAACAGCCGGCATATTCTTCATGAGAACAATGGTGCTGATCCCCATTCCCATAGAACAGCATCCAAAGATCATATTCATTTTTTCCTTAAAATCATCAGCAATCTTATTTCCAATAACTGCACCCAAAATTCCGCCTATTACAACGGAAAGTGCATTAATAATTACACCTATCGGCATCAATAACACCTCTCTAATTCAGACTCAAATTCAGCCGGAGTATAAACCCCGACTGAAGAAAATATTTAATACAAACTAGTTAAATCTGCTAAAACAGATTAAAACATATCCGGAAGCCATTTCTTAGGATCAACATCCAGGAATTTGCATCTTTCGAACTTATCCTTCAGGTTGTAAGGAACTGTGCAGTCGAAAATAGCCTTACATGCAATTCCATGAACCCTGATGGAAGGATCAAAAGCCGGATCGTTGGATGGATCAAGAACATGAGTATGAACTCCGGGAATCGGAATAAAGTCAACATCTCCCTGGAATCTAGTGGTCATTGCCCACATCACATCACTCATATCGAAGATATCTACATCTTCATCTACCAAAAATACGTGCTTCATCTCTGAAAAAGCTGAAAAAGCAAGTAATGCAGCCTGTCTCTGACGACCTTCATCATTTATATTGTTCTTACGGAACTGAATGATAGTCACGAATTTACCGCCGCCGCAGGGTGCAGCATGTACATTTATAAGTCTGCCCGGCATTGCTCTCTCTACGAGATCGATAACACTGGCTTCGGTGGGGATACCTGCCATTGAAACGTGCTCGTGGCTTGGTCCGATACAGCTCTCCATGATCGGATTATTTCTTGTGGTAACAGCTTTTACCTTGATAACAGGAAGATAATTGGGCAGATCATCGCCCTTTGCATCACCTGTATATCCTGGGAATTCAGGCATAGCCTTGCCTGTATTGCTGTTAATATCTTCTCTCATTGTACGTCCGGGAATAAGTTCGCCTTCAATAACATATTCCGCATGGGCAATGCATGTCTCATCTATAGAAACACATTTTGCAAGTTCAACAGCTTTTCCTCTGAGAGCACCCGCAATCTGAAGCTCATTAAATCCGAGCGGAGTCGTCGGAGGTTCAAAACCTGCTGACATGTAAATTGCAGGATCAAGTCCGATACTCACTGAGATTGGAAGCGGTTTATTCATCTTAAGTGCTTTATCCCAGAATGCTCCGATGTGTCTGGAACCAGGTGTGATCCACATTGTCATCTCATCCCTGTTCTGAATGCAAAGACGATGAATTGTTACATCACTGTCACCGTTTCCTTCCGGATCTGAAGCAGAGCAAAGACCCATTGTTATGTAAGGACCTGCGTCCTCCGGAGTATTTGTTGGTGCTGGAACGAGCTTTCTCAGATCAAAATCAGAATCCTCCGCGCGATATATATTTTCCTGGCATGGAGCAGTTCCTTCTTTTACAACCGGTTTTATCGGATTCTTAACGGCATCTCTTAAATGCCAGCCAAGACGCTTATAATCTGTATCGAGCAAAAGACCGACTCTCTTTCTGCTGGAAAGAACACCTATTGCAACTTTAGAATTAGGAAATCCTTTTACGTTATTAAATACCATTGCCGGTCCGTCTTCTCTTGTAGGCCTCTGTACTGTACCGCCTGATCCTACGTGTCTGTATACACCTGAGATCTCTGCATTCGGATCAGCTTCAACATTAGTCTCTACAAGCTGTCCCGGATGAGATTTAAGCAATTCAAGTGCGCTTCGGAGATCAAATACTTCACTCATTTTTTATCCTCCTGTATCTATATCTCTAATTCAATTTTTTATCCGTTAGCTATCCTACAATTCATTCTCCACTTTTGCAATTCTGATCGGGATTGAAACTATTCCAAATCCGACTTAGTTTGTAATTTCAAACACGTAAAGCATGCTTTAAAGCATTAAAAAATACCGGTCTGCGTCATTGCAAACCCGGTATTTTAACTGTTTTATAGTTTTATTTCCAAAATGGATTTAATAAACCATTCAGTTTTTAATCACTTCTTTATTAAAATAATCTATAAATTTTCTCGCTGAAGGAGAAAGTGCAGCTCCTCTCAAATATGTAAGAGCTATTGTACTAGTAATTTCCGGAAAAAGCGGTACAACATTAAACTTGTCGTTAAGTATATAAATTGCTTTTTTGGACATTTCTTCAGAGTTGCTTACAACTCCCATTAAGATAGTTATTCCACCGCATTTTTCACTCATTTCTATAAGATTCTCTGCCCTATGGCTTGTATAGTAAATATTTGGAATTATACCGGCATCCCGGAATGCTTCCATGCAAACATCGTATAACATTGTATGTTCTTTTAAGAGACAGAGTTTTTCATCTTTAAGTTCGGAAATCGTAACAGATTTTTTATTTGCCAGGTGATGTTCCTTTGGAATAAGAGCTACAACATTATCCTTACAATAAGGAATAATATTTACACAAATATTTTTTGTATTTATTGATCCGTAGGGATTAAAATTTCTTAAAAATGCTATTTCATATTCATGATTTAAAAGCCGATGATAGAGATCTGTCGAATCCGCCTCATCAATAGTCACAACATATTCCTCATGTTTAAGCTTAAAATTCATGATCACATCTACAATCCCATAATGTGACAAAGAAGGAATTGCACCAATGGAGATAACATTATTCTTTTTCTGTGAGAGTTCAGTAAGGTATCTGTAACTTTGATTATATATTTCGTAGGCATAGGGAAGTAAATGCTCACCATAGCTCGTCAACGTAACTTTCCTCGTTGTCCTGTCAAAAAGCTCAACCCCAAGTTCTTTTTCAAGAGATTTAATGTGCTTCGAAAGTGTTGATTGATTCATATAAAGCTGCGCAGCCGCATTCGCAAAATTTTGCGTTTTTACAAGAATCAGAAATTCATTTAGATATTCTACTGTCATAATTGGTCCTTTATTTATTTAATTAAAATACTAATCCAATAATAGTTTCAAGTCAAAATTCTTGCAAGCAATTATTTCTGAAAAAAATTTCGGAATACTGAATATTTGTATTCCGAAATTCTTAAAACAATATGTTCTGATCAGTTTATTGCAATAATCAGCATTTACTGCAGCTTTCGTATGTTACTTCTTATACCTTAAAGTAATTTATTTCGTCATTCAAACTGGAAGCGAGTTTTTTAAGTTCTGATGCTGATTCTGTAATGCTGACAAATGTAGAATTAAGCTCCTGCATAAGTGAATTAGTCTCTTCTGATGAAGCAGCATTTTCTTCAGAAATAGCTGAAAGCTGTGATATCAGATCTCCAAGTCTACCCTTTGAGTCATTCAAATTCACAATCTTGTCTGAAATATCATCCGTACCGTCTTCAACGCTCTTTACGTTTTCAACCATTCCATCCATATCGGACTTTGTAGAAATAAGCTGCTCATTCTGTGCACTTAATCCATCATTAAGTTTCTGAATAATATCAACTGATTTCTGAGATTCCTGAACAAGGTTACTAACAACCTTTTTAATGGAAACTGCAGCTTCTCCTGACTGGTCAGCAAGTGATCCAATCTCTGTTGCAACCACCGCAAATCCCTTTCCTACTTCTCCTGCTCTTGCCGCCTCAATTGAAGCATTAAGTGCAAGAAGATTCGTCTGACTTGAAATACTTGTTATAACATTTGAGGCCTCTGCAATGTTAGTTACAGCATCATTCGTAAGTCTTATCTGACTGTCAATCTCCTTCATCGACTGCATAACTTCCTGATTCTGTCTCTCAAGCTTCTGTAAAGCCTCTACAGTTCTTTCACTTGCTTCAAACATCTCCCTTGCTGCATCAGAAAGAGTATTGATACTAACTGTTATTCCGTCGATATTATCGCCCATCTCATTGGTATTCTGAACTGAGCTCTCTACTATTTCAGCCTGATGGATCGCACCCTCACTGATGCCGCTCACTGCCTCCGTAACATGATCTGATGCCTCGGAAGCTGTATCAGCAGAATTTGATAGAGAATTTCC
>JAIKZC010000184.1 GCA_024682575.1 Lachnospiraceae bacterium
AATGCTGAATGCCGGAGAGGATATTAAATTTATAGCCCGCAGAATGGTGATATGTGCATCGGAGGATGTCGGAAATGCCGATCCACAGGCTCTTCAGGTCGCAGTTGCAGCTTTTCTGGCAATAGAAAGAATAGGAATGCCGGAAGCGAGGATAATTCTTTCACAGGCCGTGACATATATTGCGACTGCGCCTAAAAGCAATGCAGCATATATGGCAATTGATGATGCACTTCGTACAGAACAGCAAACAGAAAGGATCACGATACCTTCGCACCTGCAGGATGCACATTACAAAAGTGCAGAAAAGCTTGGACATGGAGTAGGATATAAATATGCACATAGTTATCCAAATCACTATGTAAAGCAGCAATACATGCCCTATGAACTGGATGGAAAAGAATTCTATTCACCGACAGGAATGGGCTATGAGAAAAAAATACGCGAACACATGAAAAATTTAAGGAAATCAGCAGAGGAAAATCAGGGAGGATAAAAAAATGGCACATGAATGGCTGGATGACGCAATTTTTTATGAGATTTACCCGCAATCGTTCTGTGATAGTAATTCTGACGGAATAGGTGATCTCAGAGGAATTATCAAGAAACTTGACTATATTCTGGATTTGGGATGTAATGCGATATGGATAAATCCGGCGTTTGATTCTCCATTTGTTGATGCCGGTTATGATGTACGTGATTATTACAGAGTTGCTCCGAGATATGGAACAAACGAGGATATGAGACTGGTGTTCAGAGAGGCTCATAGAAGAGGAATGCATGTACTCTTAGATCTTGTTCCGGGTCATACATCTTCGGAATGCAAATGGTTTAAGGAATCTTCTAAAGCAGAGAAAAATAAATATACAGACAGATATATCTGGACAGATAATATCTGGACAGAGCCTGAACAGAAGGTCACTAACATTACAGGTTATATTAGAGGCGGTAGTGAGAGAAACGGGGCAGCAGCAGTCAATTTCTTTAGTGCACAGCCGGCTCTTAACTATGGATTTGCGAGGACTGATGAGCCCTGGCAGCAGAGTGTAGATGCACAGGGTCCTATGGAGACCAGGGAAGAATTAAAGAATATCATGCGCTTCTGGCTTGATATGGGTTGTGATGGTTTCAGAGTGGATATGGCCATGTCTCTCGTGAAAAATGATGATGATCAGAGCGCAACCATTAAATTATGGCAGGATTTCAGAGAATTTCTGGACAGGGAATATCCTGAGGCAGTTATGGTTTCAGAATGGGGGCAGCCGGATAAATCTCTGGCAGGTGGTTTCCATATGGATTTCCTTCTTCATTTTGGACCTTCAAATTACCTGGATCTTTTCAGGGTGGATCATCCTTATTTCAGTAGGGAAGGGAAGGGAGATGCACACGCATTTTTTGAAAAATATATGAGAAACAAACACCTTTCAGATAAGGGTGACGGACTCATATGCATACCTTCCGGAAATCACGACATGGTAAGACTTGCACATAAACTGGATATGGAAGAAATGAAGATAGCTTTTGCTTTTCTTTTATCCATGCCTGGAGTACCTTTTATTTACTATGGCGATGAGATAGGAATGAATTACCTTGATGGGATAAAGTCTGTAGAGGGCGGATATGAGAGAACCGGTTCGAGAAGTCCTATGCAGTGGAATCATTCTACCAATGCCGGATTTTCAACAGCACCGGCAGAAGATCTTTATATCATGCTTGATCCGTCAGAAGACAGACCGACAGTTGAGGATGAAATGAAGGATGAAGATTCACTTCTTTCTACAGTTATGGAGCTTACAAGGGTGAGAGCAGAACATCCGGCTCTTCACAACAGAAGCGCATTTAAGCTCCTTCATTGTGAGAAGCATAGCTACCCTCTTGTTTATGAACGCTCTTCAGAAGAAGAAGGAAGTATATTAGTGTTCCTTAATCCATCTGATAAAACGGTTGAACTTGATTTCTCACTTCCTGAAAAATGTAAAACAATATATCGTCATGGTGGAAGTCTTAGACGTGGGGAAGGAATAATTGAGGTTCCCGGAGCAAGTGTAAATTTCATTAAGATTTAAAAAGACTTTGGCAGAGAAAAATAATCTTTCTCTGCCAAAATTTTATTTTGAAGGCTTTTTTACTAATTCTATACATTCATCAATGATTTCTAAGGTTCTGTCTTCTGAATAAGCAAGGTCAGCGCAAAGGAACGGGCTTGTTGCACAATATTCAAGGAAATCTACAAAGGCGTCCATAAGCGTCGGTTCATTCATATAAAAAACTCTGAATTCTTCCTTTTCGTGATCGATCAGGGAAATCGCAAGCCTGTTTTCCTGAGTAACCTGAATACTTATATGTGGATTCAGCGGAAATGCCTGTTCATTTATTGCACGTATGATATAACCATGACGACAGCAGTCTTCTTTTAGTTTTTGCAAGGCCTTGATCCTCATATTTTTGTTGAAATGAGGAATTACATCCTTAGGAAAGTTCATTATAATTCCATCAGTAGCAAAAAGTCTAAGTCCGTTCTCTGAAAAGAAGCTGATATGTGACTCTATTTTTTTACCGCTGTCTGCATGCATTTTAGCGGTTTCTATAATAAGTTTACGCAGATCATCTGAAACATGCAGATTATCAATAACATCATCGATTTCAAAAAGACTGAAGAGCCAGGGCTGTGAGCCAAATTTACAGAAGCCCGAACGCTTTATATTAGTTGGCGGAAAATACTCCGAAAGTCTTTTAATATTAGAAGTTGAATGAACCAGACGTTCAGCTTCACTGATAATGGAATTAAAGTTTTTGCGGTATTCATCTATCATTTCCTGTGAATAAATAAAAATCGCACTGTCAAAATCAAGTGAGATAAGTATCAGGCAATTTCCTATGATAAGGTAATAAGGATACATTATCTGTGACTGCGGTGTAAGAGGAGCTGTTACATATGTAAAGTAGACATCGTAGTCAATGTTGCTGGTAAATGAAAGAGGAAGAATATGAGCTAAAATCGAGAGATTATAGTTTATATGGTTCTCCTTGCATGGATTCTTTATAAAATGAGTCATATGGCGTATATGCAGAGACTTTGAATTCTTCAGAGTAAAATG
>JAIKZC010000214.1 GCA_024682575.1 Lachnospiraceae bacterium
ATATGCAGCTTTGGTAAATCATGGAGTCTACAGGGGACAAACCTGCCTTGTGTCAGTAAAGGATAATGATGGAAACGAGCTCTATGTCGAGCCGGAGGAAATACAGGCTTATACAGCAGAGGCCGCAGATACAATGATCGACATAATGAAAGGGGTCATTAAACAGGGAACAGCTTCAAAGATGGGCTGGTATGATGTGAGTGATACAGAAGCAGCAGGTAAGACCGGTACAACCAACGGATCAAAGGATGGATGGTTCTGCGGCGTGACTCCTTATTACAGTGTTGCAGTCTGGGTTGGCTATGATTCACCAAGAGAACTCGCAAATCTCTATGGTTCTTCATATCCGGCTGCAATCTGGAAATCGGCTATGAGCTCACTTATAGAGGGATACCAGACGAAGGAATTTGTTCTTCCGTCTAAGATGGATGATAGTCCGAAGGAGGAAAAATATCTTCCCGGAAAAGAGGCAGATGAAGAACTTGTAAGCGGTTATACGGTAGCAAATTACAGGGCAGACAGAGAGAGCGGAGAAGCAATAAGGGCAGTAAATGCGCAGATGACATCGATCTCTCCGCTGACAGATCCTAACGCAGCAGCAACGGTAGCTGCCCTTTATCAGCAATGTCAGGCAACACTTGCAACGATCAAAGACCTGAATTATATGGCAGTACTGATAAATGAAACTAATGCAGCCTATGCAACTGCAGTTTCTCAAACCGGAATGGTTGTAACAACACCGAATACCGGAACTGTAACAACAGATATTACGGGCGGTAATACAGATACTACTACTGCCATACCTGAAACACCGGATGCACTTGTGACGCAGTAACGGAGGGGTGACTGTAAATATATGAAAAAGCTGAATCGCTTTATGAGACAGTTTATGGCCGGGAGATACGGAACTGATAAATATTCCAATTTCCTGATGGTTCTTGCAACTGTAATGATGCTCTGTGCGTTTCTTTCACGAAGTTTTATTGCTTCACTTATTTTTGAGCTCCTGATGACTGCGATAATAGGTTATTGCATATACAGAATGCTTTCAAAAGACCGTTCAAAACGTTATGGCGAAAATCTTGTTTATATGAAGCATAAAACCATGATAATGAATAAGATTGAACGCTTCTTTGATAATATTCGAAAACGCAGGGAACAGGCTCAAAGAAAGAAGGAAAATGACAGCCTGAACAGATTTTTTAAGTGTCCGGGCTGCAGACAGAAATTGAGGGTTCCAAAAGGATTAGGTAAGATAAGAATAAGATGTCCTAAATGCGGTAGAGAATTTAAGAAGAAAACCTGAAGCTTATATGTTCAGATCGATATGGGGGATAAATGGACAAAAGGGTGATCGCAAGAGTTATTTGTCTTTTGATAGCTATTGCTTCGTTTGGATATATTGGTTTTTACTATTATCAGAAAAATCACAGTGATGAAAAGACCACTGAACTTGCAAAAAAGGGTGGATACAGCTTTACAAATGAGAAGGATCCGCTTGTTGTGGAATCTACAGTAGAGGACAAGTCAACGGGATCAACAACTGTCCGTAAACTTTTTGTATTGAGACAGTATAGATCTCTTTATCAGAAGAATCCTAATTTTGCCGGATGGATAAAGATCGACGGTACCGAGATCGACTATCCCGTCATGAAATCAAGAACCGGAAACGGAGAATATTATCTTGACCACAATTTCAGCCAGGAGGAAGACCGCAACGGAACTTTATTCATGGAGGATAACTGTGATATAGAGAGACCTTCGGAAAACTGGATAATATACGGTCATAACATGAAAAGCGGAAATATGTTCGGGACTCTTGATAATTATAAATCAGAAAGTTTTTGTAAAGAGCATCCGTATATAAATTTTGATACTATATATGAAACCGGGATATATGAGATAATGTTTGCATTTCAATCGCATGTTTATACAGAAGCGGAGATAGCTTTTAAATATTATCAGTTCATAGATCCGGCATCTGAGGCCGAGTTTAATTCGGGAATAGAGCAGATGAGAGCTGATTCGTATTATGATATGGGTATTGATGTGGAATATGGTGACAGACTGCTGATACTTTCTACCTGCGACTATGATGAGAGCAATGGAAGATTTGTTGTGGTAGCGGTCAGAAAAGACGAGCTTTAATAATTAAATAAAGTGTATTGAAAAAACTTTTTGATACAGTTAAAATTCTCTGTATCAAAAAGTTTTTTTGAAATATGGTAGAAGAGTTTTAGATTTTTATGAATTAAGTCATTGCAAGGAGGAGAAAATGAAAAAGTCGGAATTTGCGAAGCTTGCATCCGGGGGACTTTTGTATCTTGATGGAGCTACCGGATCTAATTTGCAGAAAAGAGGGATGCCCGGAGGCGTGTGCCCGGATCTGTGGATCAGTGAAAATCCCGAGGTGTTGATAGGACTTCAGGAAGAATTTCTTGAAGCAGGTACAAATATATTATATTCTCCTACCTTTACGGCTAATAGGATAAAGCTTGCTGAGTACGGACTGGAGGGTCGTCTCGAAGAGCTTAATAATACGCTGGTTGGATTGTCGAAAGAAGCAATAAGAAGATACAGGGAAAAGCATGGAGATGACCGGACAATACTCGTTGCCGGAGATATAACCATGACCGGTGTGCAGCTTGCACCTAACGGGCCTATGCAGTTTGAAGAGCTCGTGGATATTTATAAAGAGCAGATAAGAGCCTTAATAGCTGCCGGAGTAGATCTGATCGTTGTAGAGACAATGATGAGCCTTCAGGAAACAAGGGCTGCAGTGATTGCTGCAAAGGAAACGGCCGATATAGCAGTTATAGCAACAATGACCTTTGAATCCGACGGAAAGAGTCTTTTTGGAACTGATCCTCTTACAGCTCTTATAACTCTGCAGTCGTTGGGAGTTTCGGCTTTTGGAGCAAACTGTTCTACAGGGCCTGTGGACATGATCCAGATGATCAGAAAAATGTCCGAATATGCAGAGATTCCGATAATATGCAAGCCGAATGCAGGACTTCCGGAACTTGATGCTGATGGGAATACTGTCTATAACGTGGGTCCTGATGAATTTTCTGAGGATATGAAAAAAATCGTTGATGCCGGCGCAGGGATACTCGGTGGCTGCTGCGGAACAAGACCTGATCATATCAAAGCGCTCAATGAAAAAACATCTGATATGTCATTAAAAGAGATAAGTAAGAAGGATAAATATCTTCTTACATCGGAGAGATCGGTTCATGAATTTGGAATCAATGACAGATTCTTTATAGTAGGAGAGAGAATAAATCCGACAGGGAAAAAGGCTCTTCAGGCTGAGCTTCGAGAGGGCAAATTTGACATAGTGCGTGAATTTGCAGAAGCGCAGGAGGCAAAGGGCGCAAAAGTGCTCGATGTTAACGTGGGAATGAGCGGTGTTGATGAAAAAGAGCTTATGAAAAAGGCTGTAGAGGTAGTGAGTGAAACGGTAAAATTACCGCTCTCAATTGACACAAGCCATGTGGACATAATGGAGGCTGCATTAAGGCTTTATCCCGGAAGAGCATTGATGAATTCCATTTCGCTCGAAAGTGCAAAATGTGATAAGCTTCTGGACCTTGCAGCAAAATATGGAGCTATGTTTGTGCTTTTACCGGTTTCTGATGAAGGTCTTCCTAAGAATCTCGATGAAAAGAAACGTATAATAAGAGAGATCATGGATAAGGCACTTGCAAAAGGCCTTAAGAAAAAAGATATAGTAGTTGACGGGCTGGTTGGAACTGTAGGAGCAGACTCGCATGCAGCAATGGACACTATAGAGACGATCCGTTACTGCCATGATGAGCTTGGACTTGCAACTACCTGTGGACTTTCAAATATATCATTTGGTCTGCCGGAGAGGATATATGTAAATACATCTTTCCTTACGCTTGCCATAAATGCAGGACTTACAATGGCAATCGCCAATCCGAATCAGGATCTCCTTGTAAATGCTGCGCTGGCAACAGATCTTCTTTTGGATAAAAAAGATGCTGATCTGCCGTATATTGACCACATGAATGAGTTTAAGGAAGCTCATGATGGAGAAATAACAGTAAAGGAAGACGATATAACATCCCTTCTGGATGCTGCAGGAGCGATAGCAAAGGCTGCCGGTAAGGATTTTTTTAAGGGAAGGAAGATACAGGGAAATAAAAAGAGTAATTCTGTGTCTTCCGATAATTCAAAGCAGGCTAAGACAGATGCTGTCTTTCAGGCGGTTGTAAAGGGCAAAAGAGAAGCTATTATCGATCTGGTAAAAAAGGAAATAACATCAGGCCGAAAGGCAGACGATATTTTGAATGTTTCGCTTCTTCCGGCAATAAATGAAGTCGGCATTCTTTTTGACAGGAAAAAATACTTCCTGCCTCAGCTGATAGCCAGCGGTGAGGCCATGAAAAATGCGGTGGATTTCCTTGAACCCTATCTTGCCGAGGGAAGGGATGCAAATGCAGAGATGCCGGTTGTGGTTATAGCCACTGTAAAGGGTGATATACATGATATTGGTAAGAATCTGGTCGTCCTGATGATGAAAAATTATGGCTTCGAGGTACATGATCTCGGTAAGGATGTGCCAAAAGAGGATATAATAGAGGCAGCTAAAAAATATAAGGCAGATATAATAGCATTGTCAGCGCTTATGACCACTACAATGAGGGAAATGAAAAATGTTATAGAATATGCCCGCTCTGAGGGACTTGAATGCCCTGTGATGATAGGCGGAGCCGTGATCACAAATGATTATGCGGAAGAAATAAATGCGGTTTATTCTTCGGATGCCGCAGATGCTGTGCGTGTTGCAAAAAATCTGCTTAAGGTTTCTTGAGAAACGGAGTCCTGCAGATCTTTTATAGAGTAGAAGAGGAGAGAAAAGATGATAGGAGCAGATGCAGTAATAAAGTGTCTGGTGAAGGAAGGAGTAGATACTGTATTCGGTTATTCCGGAGTTGCGATCGATCCGTTCTGGAACAGCATATTGGAAACAGATATAAAGACAGTCCTGGTGAGGACTGAGCAGAATGCCGCACATGCAGCGAGCGGATATGCCAGGACAAGAAAAAAAGTCGGAGTCTGTGCGGTAACTAGCGGTCCTGGAGCTACAAATCTTCTGACCGGAATAGCTACAGCCTATGCAGATTCGATCCCTATGGTATGTTTTACCGGACAGGTAGATTCAGAGCTTATAGGGTCAGATGTTTTTCAGGAGGCTGATGTTACAGGAGCAGCGGAGTCATTTGTAAAATACAGCTATCTTGTTAAAAATGTAAAAGACATTCCGAGAATTATACATGAGGCATTTTATATCGCAAATACCGGAAGAAGAGGACCTGTGCTTATTGACCTTCCGGCAGATATTCAGCTGGCGCATATTGCTGATTTTAAATATACGGACGAGCCTCCAAAGCTTCGTACCTACAAGCCGACTGTAAAGGGTAATACACTTCAGATAAAAAAGGTTACAAAGGTTCTTGAAAATGCAAAGAGACCTTTAGTATGTGTCGGCGGAGGTGTGCATCTTTCGGATGCGGAGGAGGTTTTCAGAAAGTTTATTGAAAAACACAGGATTCCGGTAGTATCAACGATGATGGGACTTGGAATACTTCCCTCAGACCACCCGATGTATTATGGCATGGTAGGAAATAATGGATTTCAGGTTGCCAACAGGGCTATGAATGAATCAGACGTGCTTCTGATGGTCGGAGCAAGAGTTGCTGACAGGGCTGTAAGCGCCCCTGATCTCACCTTTGAAGGAAAAGTGCTTGTCCATATGGACGTTGATCCGGCTGAGATCGGCAAAAACGTTGGTCCCACTATTCCTATAGTTGGTGACGCAAAGCATATTTTTGAGGATTTTATGGGTGAATCCTTTTACTGTTCTCATGAAGCATGGATTGCATCACTTAATAATTATCGCACAATGGTGAGACGTGGAGAAGTCAAGGATACAGGTTTCATAGATTCGCCGGAATTTGTAAGGACGCTATCCGGTAAAATGGATGATGATGCGATATATGTTGCTGATGTTGGACAGAACCAGCTTTTCTCCTGCCGAAATTATATAATGAAAAATGGAAGCTTCTTTACATCAGGAGGAATGGGAACAATGGGTTATTCCATTCCGGCTGCGATCGGTGCAAAAATGGCTGATCCTGCAAGACAGGTTGTTGCTGTATGCGGTGATGGAGCATTCCAGATGTCAATGATGGAACTTGCAACAATGAACCAGTACAAGGCACCTGTAAAGATAGTTGTAATGAGAAATAATTACCTCGGACTCGTAAGGGAACATCAGCATTTTACATATAAGGATAATTACAGTATGGTTCATCTGGGATCCGACCCGGATCTGGAGCTTCTTTCAAAGGCCTATGGAATAAACTATATTAAATGCGAAAAGATGGAAAATATGGAAGCTGATATAGATAAATTCCTTAAATCGGATGAATCCTGCCTCATGGAAGTTATGACGGATCCTACGGAAACAGTTGCAGGGACAATAGCATAAGATAAGGAGTGGAGATAAAATATGAACATGAAAAAAATATATTCTGTTCTGGTAGAGAACCGCTCCGGTGTACTTTCAAAAGTAGCGGGACTTTTCTCCAGACGAAGCTTTAACATCGATTCACTTACCGTGGGAGAGACCGAGGATAAGGCCGTATCCTGTATGACGATCGTGTCGAGCGGAGATGAGCGTACCTTAGAGCAGATAGAAAAACAGCTTAATAAGAAGCTCGATATAATCAGGATCAAGACCTTTGAAGAGCAGATGTCTGTAAGCCGTGAGCTTATGCTGATAAAAGTAAAGTATAATAAATCAAACCGCAGGGAGATCATGGAAACCTGCCAGGCGATGAAGGCAGATATCGTAGATATGTCCAAAAATCTGATGATCATTCAGATATGTGATACGCCTGAGCGTACAAGA
>JAIKZC010000247.1 GCA_024682575.1 Lachnospiraceae bacterium
TGGCTTACCTTTAAGCCTGAGCCGGTATTGGCTTCCTTGATAAAATTATCCCAGCCCCAGCCGAAATCATTACAGCAGAAAAGTGCAAGGACAAGAGAACCTAAGGGAAGGACATTAGTTGAAACTATGAAGTCCCAGAAATCAAGCCAGGTCGTGCCTTCGGCGAAAGGCTGAAAATTAAATACGCTGAAACCGAGGGCTGTGGTAAGTGCGATCAGAAAGATCACGACAGCACATATAAAACTTCCTTTAGGGCGTGACCAGCCGGTGAGTTCACGGATCATGGCGAGGATATTTTCACATACGCCAAGAACGGTGGACATTGCCGCAAAGATCATGAAAAGGAAGAACAATGATCCCCAGATGCGTCCGCCGTCCATATTGTTGAAGACTGCGGCCATAGTGTCAAAAAGAAGACTGGGACCGGCATTTACCTCAAGGTTATATGTAAAGCAGGCAGGGAAGATGATGATCCCTGCGAGAATCGCAACAAAGGTATCAAGGGCAATTACATTTACAGCTTCGCCCATGAGAGAATGCTCTTTATCTATATAGCTGCCAAATATCGCCATACCGCCCATGCCGGTGGAAAGCGTGAAAAACGCCTGGTTCATGGCTCCGACTATGACAGATCCGTTGATCTTGGAAAAATCGGGTTTCAGATAGAAACTCAGACCTTCGGATGCTCCGTCAAGGAAGAGACTGTGTACGGCAAGAACTATCATCAGGACTAACAGTACCGACATCATTATCTTGGAGAAGCGCTCCAGACCGCCCTGCAGATTAAATGACAGTACGGTAAAGGCAATGACAACAGTTATTAAAAGGAAAATTACGTTTATCTCCGGAGTTGTTATCATCGAGGTGAATCCAAGGGAATCCGTTTGTCCCCGCAGAAATTTCGAGAAATAATATATGATCCAGCCGCAGACTACGGAGTAGAATGCCATGAGGGATATATTTCCAAGAAGACAGAGCCAGCCGAAAAGATCCCATTTCTGACCGGGTTTCTCAAGTTTACGATACATATATAAGGGACTGGTCTGCGCGGCACGTCCGATCGAAAACTCCATGATCAATGCAGGTATGCCTAAAATGACCAGGCACAAAATATATACCAGCATGAAGCTTCCGCCTCCGTTTTGTCCGCACATCCAGGGGAATTTCCAAACGTTTCCGCAGCCAATGGCACAGCCGGCGGACAACATAATAAAGCCCATTCGACTACCGAGCCTTTCGCGTTGCATAAAATAAAAACCTCCTAAATTTAAAAATCGACAGGAAATAGTATAACAATGAAAGTAATATTTGTATAATCAATAATAATAGGTTATACTAACGAATATTTCGTTTCTAATAAGGATAAAAAAATGGATATAAATGTTTTAAAAACTTTCATCGCAGTATGCGAACATTCAGGCTTTTCAGCTGCTGCAGAAAAGCTTGGATACACACAGTCGACGGTATCGTCGCAGATCCATCAGCTGGAAAAAGAACTGAACACCATACTTTTTGATCGATTTTATCATAGGATCGCGATAACCTCGGACGGAGAGACCGTTTTAAGATTTGCAAGAAGTGTTGTCGAAGCAGAAGAAAAGCTCATGCTGGAGCTTAGTAAGCAGGAGAGACTGGACGGCACCATCAGGCTCGCGATGTCAAGTTCGCTCTGCAACCGTTATTTTAAGAATGATTTCTTAAGATTTAAGGAGCGTTATCCGGGAATAAATCTGATAGTCACGGAAAGCGGAACGGGCAGAATGTTTGATATGCTGCAGAAGAATGAAGTGGATCTTGTCTTTACGCTCGACAGGCATGTTTATGAGGAGGACTATATCATATGTGCCGAGCGCGAGGAGCAGGTTCATTTTGTTGCGGCGGCAGATCATCCAATTCATAAAAAAACAGGACTCAGATTAAAAGATATATATAATGAAGAGTTTATACTTACAGAAAAAAATATGAGCTACAGAAGGCTTCTGGACAGGGAACTTGCGGGACAGTCGCTGGCGATCCATCCGGCGCTGGAGATCGGGAGTCCTTTTCAGATCTGCGATATCGCTAAAGACAGTAATTACATTGCCTTTCTGCCTGATTTTGTCACAGAGGATTATATAAAGAGCGGCGAATTAAAGGTAGTAGAGATCATTGACTGTAATATAAAGGTCTGGACCCAGATATTGATACATAAAAATAAATGGAGATCCCGGGTATTGAGTGCGTTCATAGACTTCTATCGCGATCTTACACAAGGATAAATAAAAAACGGCATCAGCTTATCAAAATAACAGCTGATACCGTTTTATTTTTATCTTGTTAGATTCTGTACCCATTTATATTTATGGAATCTGTGCATGACCCAGGGGATTTTTCCGACTTCATCGAGACAGGTGCAGGCGTAAACCGCGAGTACCGGCCAGTGAAAGACGAAAGCACCGAGGAGGGCAAGGGGGATTGCGATACCCCACATGCATACCGCGAGAGAATACATATCAAATATAGTATCGCCGCCGCCGTCGAGGATACCGTTTATGGTGACGGTATTTACACATCTTCCTATCATATATATTCCCATTATTATCATCATTCCGGTCAGGTATTCATGAGCCCTTTCCGAAAGTTTTACGGAATTGACAATAAAAGGGGTTATCGCGAGCACGAGTGCCGTTGATCCGAATCCAATAACAAATGAAATCTTAAGTAGTTTTTTTCCATAAAGCTTGGCCGATTCAAGTTCGTGTGCGCCCAAAAGGTTGCCGACCATTATGCCGGCGGCAGTTCCTATACCGTTACAGACGCAGCAGATAAGGTCGCGGACGACTGCGGCAACTGAATTTGCTGCAGCGGCATCAGAACCAACATGTCCCATTATTGCCGTGTAGGAGGTGAAACCGACACCCCAGAAAAGTGAACCTCCAAGGAGCGGCAGGCATTGCCTGCGGAAATCCTTTGCAAGGTCAGGATCATTTGCCAAAATATGCTTCCAGTCCGGACGGAGATAATCCCTTCGGGCGGATATGATAAGACATAATGAGAGCTCAATGATCCTTGCAATAGTGGTCGATAATGCCGCACCGTTTGCTTCAAGCTGCGGTGCGGGGCCGAGACCGAAAATAAATATCGCGTTAAAGATTATATTAAAAATTACGGCACTTGAACTTATTGCGGCACAGGGGATTACCTTTTCGCTGACCTTCATCATGGTTAGATAACTCTGGGAGATACCTGTAAGAAGATAGGACCAGCCGGCGATCCGAAGATAATTTGCTCCTATCGCTATAAGGACTTCATCATGGGAAAAAATCCGCATAAGTAAGTCCGGGGCAAATTCACATCCGGCCCAGAAAAGAAGCGAAACTATGGCGCAGCTTTTTATAAGAAGGTTAAAAAGCTTTTCCATTGCGATCCTGTCGCCTTTTCCCCAGTATTGTGCGCCGAGGATAGAGCCTGCGCCGGCGATCGAGGCAATGAACATATTCTGCACGAATTGGATCTGAGTTGCAAGTGAGACCGCGGTCATTTCCTCCTGTGCAATGCGGCCGAGCATCAGGGCATCAGCGGCAGCTACGGAAGCGAGCATCAGACTCTGGATCGCGATCGGAAATGCGAGAGCCCACAATTTATTATAAAAAAGCTTATTATCTATTTTTTCCCTCTTCAAATTTTCATATTCCTTTCGAGACTAATAATGCCATTATAGGGGGAAAGGCTATGGCATGCAAGGGAGTTATGTTTATTAAAAAAAACTATTTGAACTGCCTTTTGAATGTATTATAAGTATATAAGGGGGAATATGGATGAAGAAAATAATTTCAGCTATCATTATTGCAAGTCTGACAACTGCTTTGCTTTCTGCGTGCGGAAATCCCGCAGCTAATCCAAAAGAAAATAAAAATGAAGAAGCGCGGACAACAGAAGCGTCTGAAGCTTCATCGACAGAGACTGCCATATCTGATTCAGCGGATATGGAAGTTGGCGGAGAATATCATGGTTTTACGCTTGAAGATATTTATGAATCAGAGAGCATGGATTCAGATATCTACAGTTTTGAGCATAAGGGCAGCGGTGCTGAGCTGGTTTACATAAAAAATTCGGACACTGATTGCGCTTTTGATATTACCTACAAGACACCTTATGTTGATGAGACTGATACAAATCATGTTTTTGAGCATGCCATACTGGCCGGATCAGAAAAATACCCGGCAACGGATGTCTTTTTTGATATGTACAGCAAAGCTTATTTTACATATTTGAATGCACAGACCAGTCCGACATATACACACTATCCGATCGCGAGCTGCAGTCAGGAACAGCTTATAAAGCTGATGGATGTCTATATGAGCTGCATGGTGGCACCTGCAGTACTTAATGATGAAAATTTTTTCAAAAGAGAGGCTATAAGATTTGAGCTTGAAAATCCCGAGGATGATATAAGCATAAACGGAACGGTTTTTTCTGAGGATCTGGGAAGTTTAACAAGCAATAATGAAAATGCTTATAACGCTGCGATTAAGTGTCTTTATCCGGGGGAAATTGCCTCGAATGCGATAGGAATGGCAGAATACCATTATGATGATCTGACCTATGAGCACACCATAGAAACCTATGAGAGATGCTATCATTTTGATAATTCGCTGATCACTCTTTATGGAGATCTTGATATTGACAGATTTTTGGAATATTTAGATTCGGAATATTTATCAAAAGTGGAAGTTAACGGTACGGATCTTTCAAAATATGAGGATGGACTTACCGAGGCGGGACATGTTGAAGAAACAGTTTATATCCCGGCATATGAGGGCGATTCCGTTGAAGACAGCGGTCAAATTACCTATCTTTTTGACATGCAGGAAGAGGACGCGAAGACAATTGAGGAGTGGAGTATTCTTACTGAAATCATAAATGAAAAAAGTTCCTTTATGAATAAGGAAGCGGTCAAAAGAAATATTCCCCAGAACTTTGAAGCCTTTTCTGATACAAGCAGTGGAAAAGCGTATACAGGTTTCAGCCTGTATTATGCAAATGCGGAAGATGCAGATGATTTCAGGAAACTCGCAGATGACACTCTAAATGATATAGCAGCTAACGGTGTATCTGAAGAACTTTTGGAAAGTGTTCTTAAGAGGAAAGAAATGTCTGATATCATGCTCAGAGATAATCAAAATGTCGGATTTGAACTGGCAAGTTCACTTTCTCAATATTGGGCAGCATACGGCAAGACAGACTGTTTTAAGCTTAGTGAAGAAGTACTTAAGGAGATGGAAGAAGATAAAGATCAGAAGATCATCAGGAAGCTTGCAGAGGGTGCCATTAATGCAAGACGCACAGCATTTGTAACCTGTATTCCGAAACCCGGAATGGCAGAGGAGTATGAGGAAGAACGAGATAATTATTTAAAAAAGATGAAAGAGGATATGAGCGATGAAGAAATAGCAGAGCTCATTAAGGAGACTGAAGAATTTAATAAATGGAACGATGATACGAAAAGCAACAGTGATTTTACGATCGATCCGGCAGAGCTTCCGGAAACGAAAGCGAAGACTTTTGAGACAAGCTCTGATAATGGAATTGAATTTTATAACGGGAAGGTAGATGCAGGTGATGCAGGAAAATACTCGCTTCTTTTTGACCTCTCAGGAATGACTGCTGAAGATATAAGATATCTTATAGTTTATACAAATATGCTCGGTGATCTCAAGACAAAAGAACATAATGCTGATGAACTTGACATCCTGTTCGGAAGATATCTCTATGGATTAAGAGGTGAGCTGATCTATCCTGATGAGGATGCAGGAGAATATCACAGACCAATGTTAAAGATGAGCTGGAGTTCACTTGGGTCGGATTTTGGGGTCAGTCTTGATTTGCTGAAGGAAGTTTTATGCGATACAGATATTGAGGATTATGAAACTATTTCATACCTCTTGTCATCAAGCATTGGCTCAATGGACTGGTCTAAATATGACTGCAATGAGCTGATAAAAATATATGGCTATGCCATGAATGGAGCCAATGCTGACTCCTATAAATTTATGATCGACACTAATGGAAAGAAAATATATGAAATGACGGAAGAGCTGATCGATGACCTGTCAAAGGCTGATGAAGAAAAGAAAAGGATAACTGAGAGCTTTGAAAAGGCACGCTCGAGGGCATTTACCCGTGAGAATCTGATCTTTGCAGCAGTAACTCCTGAAAATGAGAAGGAAGAGATCAATAAAACGGCAGCCGCCAAACTTGCTGATTTCCCGGAAAAGACAGATTCCGTATCAGAAAAATATGAGCTTCCGAAGATGCCTGACAAACTCGCCGTTATTGTAGAATCATCAATGAATGGCAATGCGCTTGTCGGTGATTTCAATAGTTCTGAGGATTTCAGGGGAGCCTATCTGCCTTATGCGATTGCTCTTAATGATAAATATACGGTTCCGGAGATTAGATTTAAGATGGGTGCATATACTGCAAAAACATCATTTTCCGCCGGCAATTCCCGTCTTATCAATATAACATTTACAGACCCGAATGCCGCTGACAGCCTGGAAGCCCTTAATGCAGGAAGGGATTATCTTGAAACGGCTGAAATAACTGAAGATGAGCTTAAGGGATATATCCTTAATGCCTATGGAACTGCCACTCAGCCAAGTGGACTATGGACTGATGAAATGGATGCCATAATGCGGCATATCTATGGAGTTGACGAAGATAAA
>JAIKZC010000253.1 GCA_024682575.1 Lachnospiraceae bacterium
AAATATGAAAGTGGTTTTTATAAATCCTCCGTTTAAGTGGGAATATGGTAAATTTTCAAGAGAGTCCAGAAGTCCGGCAGTGGCAAAGAGTGGTGTACTTTACTATCCTTTGTGGCTCATTTATGCTGCGGCGTATACAGAGAAAAAGGGTTTTGATGTGAGCTTTTTAGATGCGCCGGCAAAGACCATGGACTTTGAGCAGAGCTTGGAAGCTGTTGAGAAAGTCCTTTCGACTGATGCAACAGAAAAAGACGAAAGCAATGTAAGTATACAAGAAAATGGTGAGGAAGCTAATAAAGAAGATAGTAAGAAAATTTGTACGGAGAATAGTAGGGAAATAAGTTATAAGCAGCAGGGAAACACCGTTGAGTGCCTTTTCGTCTTGGATACAAGTACACCTTCAATAGATGGTGATGGGGCTTTTGCTCAAAAGCTGAAAGATAAATATCCGAATTCTTTCGTATATATGGTAGGAACGCATCCAACTTCTACGGCTGATGAAACGCTAAGAAACTACCCGGGTGTTGATGGTATAGCCAGAAAAGAATATGATTTTACGATAGCAAAATTAGCAGAGATCATCCAAGAGTATTACAAAAATGCAAAAAGTGTAGATTTTGATATAAGTAGTGATAAAGACATTGTTAAAAAGGGTAATAGAGATGATATCCAGAGCGGAAATGACAATAGTGAAAAAGTTAATACCGATAATGTGAATAACACTGATGAAAATGTAGCTGATACTGTATATGAAAGTTCTAGAAGAAAACTGACGAAAGACTTAGCTGCACTTAGAGGAATAAGCTATAAGGATGTTCTGACAGGTGAGATAAAGCATAATGCTGATGCAGATTATATAACAGATCTCGATGAGATTCCGCTGGCTGCGGAGTTTATAAAAAAGCATTTGGATTATAAAGACTATTTCTTTGCTGCAGCTGAATATCCGGAGATACAGATTTTCACCGGAAGAGGATGTCCTTGTAGATGTAATTTCTGCGTTTATCCTCAAACCATGCATGGACATAAATATCGTTTGAGAAGTCCTCAGAATGTTGTATCGGAGTTTTTGTATATTGCTGAGAATTTCCCGGAAGTGAAGGAAATAGTTATCGAAGATGATACATTTACTATAGATAAAAAAAGAGTATCTGAGATATGTAATCTTCTGATTGACTCCGGTATGAGTAAACGTTTTAAGTGGCTCTGTAATGCAAGGGTAAATACTCTTGACCTCGAGACAATGAAGCTTATGAAGAAGGCCGGATGCAGACTGGTAATTCCGGGAATAGAAAGTGGAACGCAGGAAATACTAGATAACATAAAAAAAGGAACCACTATTGAGCAGGTTAAAGAGTATATAAAGAATACCAAGAAGGCCGGGCTTTTGGTTCATGCCTGCTATATGGTGGGAAACCAGGGAGAAACAAAGGAAACCATGCAGAAAACACTGGAGCTAGCACTGGATCTAAATACAGATACAGCGCAGTTTTTCCCACTTATCCCATATCCGGGAACAGAGGCCTATGGATGGGCAAAGTCTAATGGTTATATCAAAGCGGGCTACAGCGAGTACTGTAGGGAAGATGGAACTCATAATTCCGTTCTTAATCTACCGAACCTTAGTGGGGAAGAAATGGTTAAGTTCTGTAACGATGCAAGAAAGAAGTATTATTTGAGACCTCGCTATATCTTGCATAGGCTTTGGACAGGACTTAAAGATCCTAACGATTTAAAGAGGTCGTTGAAAGCTTTTGGCAAATTTAAGAATTATTTATTCAAATAATAAGTATTTAAAGTTCGTCACAAAAGATAAAAAATATACGATTATGAAATAGTTTGGTATAATTAGCAGATTGAGTAGAAGCTCGATCTGCTTTTTTTTGGTAAGGAATTTAAGAGGGTTCTGTGCTCATGCAACAGAATATTTGTGTATGATAAGGAACTGGTAATGACAATTCGGTTAATGAATAGACCGATGTGAATATAAGTGAAGAGCAAAATGAAATGGAAAAAGTTGTTGTTTTGATGTCAACCTATAATGGTGAAAAGTATCTGAGAAGCCAGATAGAGAGTTTGATCAATCAGGAGGACGTTCAGGTTGATATACTGGTCAGAGATGATGGGTCAAAAGATGAAACCATAAAGATACTTCAAGAATATAAGCAGAGTGAAGCTGTTAAGTTAAACTACTATATAGGTGAAAATATAGGACCGGCGAGGAGTTTTTTGGAGCTGATGAAACGGGCGCCGGAAGCGGAATACTATGCTTTTTGTGATCAGGATGATACATGGCTTCCTGATAAGCTGAAAATTGCAGTTGATAGTATAAAAAAAGCTTTTGATGATGGAAACCATATATGTAAGGATGAAATCCCGGTGTTGTATTATGGGATGCCGAGATTTGCAGATAACGAAGGAAATCTTCTGAAGGGGCCGAAGGGGATATATGAGAAGTCTCTGGACTTTCCGTCGTGTCTTATAAAAAGTAATTCAACCGGATGCACAATGGTTTTTAATAGAAGACTTCTTGAGATTATAAAGAGTAAGAGCCCGGGAATCATAACAATG
>JAIKZC010000261.1 GCA_024682575.1 Lachnospiraceae bacterium
TTCAGACAATAATCCAAAGCATCAACCTGATATCCTTTCATAGCATACTGGGGAGTATTCGTTATAAATATGATGATCACGTTGCTATCAAACTTTCTTATATATTCAGCGGCGCTCATACCGTCCATAAACTGCATTTCAATATCCATAAGAATAATATCATATACAGCCTTATAACCGCCTGCGATCTCATCACCATCAGTAAAATAACTGATCTTAAATTTATAATTATTTTCACTTTCAAGCTTTTGAAGAAATGAGCCCAATTCATTACGGTAATTTTCATCATCTTCTACTACAGCTATTCTTATCATTTATCCTTAAATCTCCGCTTAAGATGTTATTTTATCTTTAACTTTAACATATTTTTATCGTTAAAAAAAGATACGTTTACATAATGTTTTTATGTAAACGTATCTTAGGAATTTTAATTATTTATAAAACTTTACTCAGGAAGAGCTTGGTTCTTTCATTTACAGGATGTGTAAAGAATTCTTCCGGAGAATTCTCCTCAATAAATTTACCACCATCCAGAAACATAACTCTGTTTGCAACTTCTCTTGCAAATCCCATCTCATGAGTTACAACGATCATCGTCATTTTCTGAGAAGCCAGATCCTTCATAACATTTAATACTTCTCCAACCATCTCAGGATCAAGAGCTGAGGTCGGTTCATCAAATAACATTACATCAGGCTCCATACATAAAGCACGAACAATTGCTATACGCTGCTGCTGTCCGCCTGAAAGACTTGAAGGATAATCATTCGCCCTGTCTCCAAGTCCTACTTTATTTAATAACTCAATTGCTTTTGCCTGCGCTTCTTCTTTAGTTTTACCCTGAAGTTTTATAGGTGCACAGGTAAGATTATTCATTATACTCATGTGAGGGAAAAGATTAAATTGCTGGAAAACCATTCCCATTTTCTGTCTGTGTTTATCTATATCTGTCTTAGGATCACAGATATCCGTTCCTTCGAAAATAATCTGTCCGCCCGTTGGTTCTTCCAAACGGTTTAAGCAACGAAGGAAGGTTGATTTACCAGATCCGGAAGGACCTATAACACAAACAACGTCGCCTGTATAAAACTTCGCATCAATACCATCAAGGATATTTTTTTTATCAAAGCACTTCTCGAGACCTTTAACCTCGATCAGAGGCTTTCTGTCATTACTTTCTGCCATTTTTATTAAGCCTCCGTTCAATAAATTTAACAAGCTGTTCCATAAGGAGCACCATCAAAAGATAAATAACTGCAACTGCTATAAGAGGCATAAATGCAGAATATGTACGGCTTCTTATGATATCTCCGCCCTTGGTGAGATCTTCAAGTGCAATATAACCTGCAACCGAAGTTTCCTTAAGCAAGGCAATAAATTCATTCAAAAGTGTAGGTATAACATTTCTGATCGCCTGAGGCATAATAACCGTAAGCATGGTCTCTTTATAGGAAAAGCCAAGTGAACGTCCTGCCTCATACTGTCCCTTAGGTATTGCCTGTATACCGGATCTGAATATTTCAGCCTGATATGCACCGGAGTTTATTCCAAATGCAAGGATAGCAACAAGTGATTTGTCGATCCTGACACTTCCGAAAATAACAAAATAGATTATCATAAGCTGAACAACTACCGGAGTTCCCCTTATTACTGTAAGATAAAGATTACAGATGGCATTTGGGATTTTATATTTACCGGTTCCCTGGTATGCACCCCTGATCATTGCAATGATAAAGCCAATTAAAAGGCCCAGGAGAGCCGCAAAAAATGTGATTTTAAGCGTCACTCCAAGACCATTTAAGAGATATGACCAGCGATTATCTTCTACGAAATTTAATATAAACTGACTTTTAAGGTTTTCTAACATTTCAAACTTCCTGTTTTTTATTCACTCTTAATATATTTTGCAACGATTCCGTCAATGGTTCCGTCTTCTTTAAGCTTTGCAAGAGCTGTGTTTATCTTATCTACAAGCTCAGTATTGTCAAGTGCTACACAAATAGCATACTCTTCCTCAGCATAAGCTGTATCAAGGATCTTAAGGCCTTCGTTTTCAGCTACATAAACCTTTGCAGGCTCATTATCAATGATAACTGCATCGATCTTACCCTGTGCAAGTGCCTGTACAGCCTCCATACCCTTGCTGTAACGCTCGATGTTCTCATCGCCGTAATCATCTGTAGCGTAAAGATCGCCTGTTGTACCTGTCTGAACACCGATAAGCTTGCCTGTAAGACCATCAATATCAGTAATATCTGAATCTTCCTTTACAATTACAGACTGTCTTGCTGTTGCGTATGTATCAGAGAAATTAACACTCTGCTTTCTTTCTTCGGTAACTGTCATTCCTGCCATACCAAAATCAGCCTTACCGCTGGTTACTTCAGGAATGATGGAATCAAAAGCGATATCCTCGATCTCAAGCTCACATCCAAGTTCCTTAGCTATTGCTGCAGCTATCTCAGCATCAATTCCAACGATCTGATCACTGTCATGATATTCATAAGGCGGGAACTCAGCATTTGTAGCCATAACAAGTTTACCACCGTCTGCCGGAGCCTCTGCTGCTTCTGATGATGCAGCCTCAGTTTCTGCGCTTGCAGAGGGAGCTGCTGCAGTTGATGCTGTTGAAGCAGTAGCTGAACCACAGGCTGAAAGTGATAAAGCCATTGCAGATGCAATTAAAACAGATATAATTTTCTTTTTCATATAAATTTCCTCCTCAGTAATTAATTAATTCACTTACTATATTAAAACTCATCAATCAAAATACGTCAAGAAAAAATGTATATTTATGCATAGATTTTGTATTTATTTTTTTGCTTAAGATAATTCAAGCCATTTTAATGCAAGATCTATCCATTGCGAACATGAACGTCGCACATTCTCGGGGGCGGCATCTGCAGTCATACTGTCTGCTGTAGCAAGACCGTGTCCTCCTTCAGGAAAAATATGCATTTCAAATTTAATCTTATATTTCCTTAAAGTTATGGCAAAAAGCAAAGATCCTTCAACAGGAACCGATTCATCACTGTAGGTATGCCATAGAAATGTTTTTGGGAAATCAGCATTTATATTCTTCTCTATAGATACCTTATCCTTAAGTTCATCAAACTTATTTCCAAGAAGATTCTGAAATGATGCAGCATGCCCACGTTTGCCTGACGTCGTTACCGGATATGAAAGAATAAGCCGGTTTGGACGTAAAAGTTCGGAATCATCTACAGACAGATAGTCCTTTAAGAACTGTTCTTTCCACATGCATCCCATTAAAGCTGCCAGATGTCCGCCTGCTGATGAGCCCTGCAAAATGATATTATCGGGATCTATATGCCATTCTTCAGCATTTCTTCTGACCATAAGTATGATCCTGGCAAGCTCATACAAAGCTGTTGGATATTTAGCCGGTGCAACCGAATAGCTTAAAATTGCAGTACTGTAACCAGCAGCCATAAACTTAAATGCAAGTGGTTCTGATTCTCTTACAGAAAGATGATCATAGCCGCCTCCCGGACAGATTATGACCATTCCTCTTTTTTCGGATTTTGGCATTTTAGGGGAATAATCCTGCAGAAAAAACTCTATTTTAGCATGTTCAGTTGAGCCCTCTTCGCAAAGATTGAATTCTAATTTAATCATTTTTCCTCCAGAACTACAATTTTACCCGAACACAGGCAAATGCATTCGGGTAATGAATAAGAAATAAGATATAGACTTTTATGATCACTGTGCACAAAGGAAATTATAAATTCCAACAGCATCAGCATGTGCAAGATCAGAAGTTCCATTTTCAAGGAATGCACGATCTATAGGACTATCAAGATAGCACTGCTCAAGAATGATTGTTGGAATACCATTAGCAACGCCGTTTCTTATGATTCCATAATAATCTCCGTTAGAACCGAGTCTGGTACGTATGCTTTTACAACTAAGACCTAAACCTGTTGTCTGCTGAAGAATATAACTTCCAAGTGAAAGCCCTGTTGTGTAATTCTTTCCATATGCAGATGTCCAGATCTCCGTACCATATCTGTCATGATTACCGCAGGCATTAAAATGAATACTTATAAGATAATCAGCTCCAACTGACTTTGCATAATCAGCACGTTCCTGAAGTGTCAGGTCTGTGTCATTTGTAGTTCTTGTAAGTTCAACCTTAAGACCTTCAACCTGTGAAAGTTCTTCTTTTATCTGTTGTGAAAGCTGTAATGTAAGTTCTTCCTCTTTATATGGTTCATAGTATGCACCCTTATTTGTTTTGGTAGCATTTCCATGTCCGGGATCCAGAACTATAGTAGTTGCAAAAGCATTCGTCGTAAGTCCTGCTGCTAATATACATGAAATTACAGAACAAATGACAGATTTTTTTAAAATACGCGAAATCATTTAATACTCTCCTCTGATGATATTTGAAATATTTATTATAAAAATAAATTATATATGTTTAAATAATAAAATATTCCATATGTATTTTAACTTTTATCTGTCTGACATGTCAATGATAATCAAAATTTTTTAGAATATATTTGCCTGCTATGTTACTGTTCACACCTTGCAGGTGCTCACAGTAACTGGATTTGCCCATTTTAAGATTGCCTTCGGCAATGGGGCAAATCCATATTTCCTGCTTTATACGTTCTTACGCTCAGCGCAGCAAGTGCGCAGAGCTGTGTGAA
>JAIKZC010000308.1 GCA_024682575.1 Lachnospiraceae bacterium
TAAATCAAGCTTATTTTTTATTTCTAAAGAAAATTATAGTGAAATAAAAATTGTGTTAAAATTAATAACGATTTAATAAATATACTATGGTATAATATGGAAAGAAAAAAGCCGGAGTCCGTCGATAGCTTTTATTTGGGGGCTAACGACGAAGCCGGCTGGGGAACGGATTTATAATGTGACTGTAAAAATGCAGCCTTCATTGGGGGCTGATTTTACTTCGATAGATCCGGAATAGATATCAACAATACGTTTTACAACAGTGAGTCCTAGACCGTTTCCTTCGGTGGAATGAGAATGATCTGCCTGATAAAATTTGTCATACATACGGGCTAAGGCTTCTTTATCCATTCCTATACCATTATCTGAAACTACTAGTACCAAAGTATGGTCTTCACTGTCGGACCGCTTCAGACTTATGCGTATATCACCTTTTTTAGGTGAGAATTTTATAGCGTTATCGATGAGATTTATGCATATCTGGCTTAACAGATTGGCATCTCCGAAATAGCTTATTTCATCGAGGTCTATATCAAAACTGATATCTTTTGAGGACCATTTGGACTCGAGCATGAGGATATCACGCCGAACGAGTTCTGCAAAGTTGAAATTTATATTACTGGTCTGAATAGTTTGTTTTTCAAGTTTGCTTAAGTTAAGGACATTTTCAGAAAGATTGGAAAGCCGGTTGGATTCTTCAATTATTATGTCCAGATAGCTTTCTTTATCCTCTTCTGATAAATTACCGTTTTTTAGGAGTTTGGCAAAGCCTTTTATCGAGACGATCGGAGTTTTGAACTCATGGGAAAAATTATTGATGAAATCGGACTTAAACATTTCATTGTTCTCGAGTTCCTCGGCAAGGCGGTTCAATGCGCAGATCACGCTGGCAAAAGGTTTATAGCCTATTTCTTTACCGGGAAGAGAAAGCCTGGCTGAGAAATCTCCGTCGGAAAGCCGGTTGATGAATTCTATCATGGCAGACAGGGGTTTTAACGGAAGCTTAACTATAATAAAGCTGCATATGGTGCCTATACATATACAGGCAAGGAAGAGTATACCGAGGAAAATTATAATGGAGGAAGTAACTATTGCCCCGCCGGAGATATTTTGTTGTTCAAATTCATCGTGCGTGAACTTTAAGTAATTATAAGTTACGGCAGAGGAAATTACCTGGGAAATAATAGATGATATAAAAACTATTATTCCGATCGAAAGAGTTACTTTTTTGTATATTACTTTTGATATCTTAGCATTATTTTCACATTGGGAAGATTTGTTTTCCTTTGTTTGATTAAGCTCTATTGACATTGTTTTCTCCGATCTTATTGATTTGTTTTTACGGCACGGTAGCCTAAGCCCCTTACAGTTTCGATTTTGAATTCGCTATAGTCTTCAAAACGTTTTCTGAGTCTGTTGATGTGTACGGTAACAGTGCTGTCTCCGGATTCGGAATCCATTCCCCAGAATTCATCCATAAGCTGTAATCGGGTGAATATTTTACCGGGGTAGGAGAGCAGCTTATATAATAAGAGAAATTCCTTTTGCGGAAGCTGAATTTCCGGCTCGTTTCCGCGCTTTACAGTAAAACTGTCATAGTCAAGAATGAGGTCATCGATAGTCAGGAGATGTTCACTCGTTATTTTAGAACGTCGGAGCAGGGCATTTATTCGAAGTATCATTTCTTCTTCGTCAAAGGGTTTTGTCATATAATCATCTGTTCCGAGCTTAAATCCCTTCTTTATATCATCGGGGAGAGTTTTGGCACTGATCATCAGGATAGGTGTGGAATCATCTGATATCCTGAATTCTTTTAAGAAAGTATAGCCATCCATTTCGGGCATCATTACATCGAGAATGATCAGGTCAATTTGCTGGCTGTCAAGAACGTCAAATGCATTCAGTCCGTTTTCGGCTGTATATACAGAATAACCTGAACTTTTGATGACAGCTTCCATTAATCTGCGTGTATTTTTATCATCTTCAACAACAAGTATATTGAACATTTTGACCTCCATTATTTTGATAACAGGTTAAAGTATATATAGTCATTATAAAATAAAAATAAACTTTGAGAATGACAATCAAAAGTTTATTTTATGTTTAGCAATATATTTTATCATAAGTCGAATGAATTAATTTGCCGTATTATCTTTGCAGGAATACGCCTGCAGCATTACGGTTCATAATAATAAATTAAGGAGATTTCGGATTCGGAAAAAAGGATCTGATTCCGAATAGATAAGAAGGAGGAGTGGAGAATTGAAAAAGGCAAAGCTTTCAAAAATTCTTGCAATTACCATTTCATTAACAATTACAGCAACTGCTGCAACAGGATGTGCATCCCCGTCTTCATCGGCTGAAGCGACTGAATCACAGGAAGAAGCACTGGTTGAAGTAGAAACAGCTAATCCGGGTGTTGGAAACTTAAGCATAAGCTCTAATTTTGCTGCAACGGTTGAGGCAGCAAGTGAGGTTATTGTTGTCCCAAAGGCATCAGGAGAAGTAACAAGTAAAAATTATGAAGTTGGAGATCATGTAAATGAAGGAGACCTTTTATTTACGATAGATGATGAGTCAGCACAGATAAGTCTTGCCCAGGCACAGGCATCGGTAGCCAGTGCCCAGGCCGGTGTAAATTCATCGACAGCAGCACAGCAGGCATCCCAGTACTCGGCACTTGAAACAATAGGAACTATGTCGACAACCGAGCAGCAGCTTGCAAATGCAGTTGATTCTGCAAAGGCCAGCGTTGCAAGTGCAGCAAACACTCTTGCAACCGCATCTGAGACATCGGATTATTACAGCGATAAAGAAGGTGATTCCGATGATGATGTAAGTAAATATAAGAAAAAGAGAAATAAGCTCAAGTCATTGATAGATGATTATTATGCGGCTTCGGGAGATCAGAAGGATAAGGTTTTACAGGGATCTGGATACAGCAGCATAGATAGTCTTGAGTCTGCTTATCAGACATATAAGGATAAGGTTGACAGTGCTGAGAGCTCAAAAGATTCCAACAAGCTTCAGAGTGACACTTATGGATATAATGCTGCAACAGCAGAGCAGAATTATTACACAGCTCAGGAGGCTCAGGCTCTTGCTGAAAAGAAGCAGCAGGATTATGAGAATTATACAAAAGGAACAACCATCGCAGGCGTACAGTCTAAGCTCGCTTCGGCACAGGCAAATGTAGATACTTCCAAGGCATCTCTTGAGCAGGCAAATGCCAGCCTTGACAGCGCTAAGCTTGCACTGGAGTATACCCAGGTGACAGCACCTGTAAGCGGAACCATAACTGATATTGACATCGAGCTTCACAATATGGCATCTTCAGGAAGCCAGGCTTATGTAATACAGAGTGATGCAAAAAATAAAATAGTTTTCTATGTGGCTGAGGAGACTGCGGCAAATATTACGGCAGGTAATGCTGCAATAGTTACAAAGAATGGTACTGACTATGATGCGGTGATCACTTATGTTGGAACTACGGTGGATCCGGATAAAAAGCTGTTCAAGATCGAAGCAAGTGTTTCCGGCGTATCAGATCTGGTTAATGGCTCGGATGTAAGGGTAAGGACAGTTACGAGAGAGACAAAAAATGCATTAACTGTGCCTGTAAGTTCTGTATATTACGATGGTGATCAGGCTTTTGTATATCTGAATAATAACGGTGTAGCTGAGATCAGAAATATTACGGTAGGAATCAACGGAGAGACAGAGGTTGAGGTTAAAGATGGCCTCAGCGCAGATGATGAGGTAATTACAAGCTATTCAACACAGCTTAATGAGGGTGTAAAGCTTTCGGCAACAAAAAAGAATCCGGAAGGATCTGCTGCTTCGGCCGGTAAAAAAGAAAAATCAGAAAGTTCAGCTGAAGAAAAAGAGTCTGTTTCAGGAAATGACACGGTTTCCAATGACCAGGCAATGGCAGAAAATGAGACAGTTTCAGGGGACGATGCTCTTACTGAGGATTCGGAGGCAGAAGGTTAATGAATGGAATAGTAAAGGGAGCACTGAATAAACCCGTTACTGTTGCGATTGCAATAATGGGACTGGTGCTTTTTGCGATAGTTTCGATTTCTAATATTTCGCTAAAACTCATGCCGGATATGTCAATACCCTATCTGGTAGTGCAGGCAACCTATGCAGGAGCATCTCCTGAGGAAGTTGATGAACTTGTTATCGACAAGATAAATGATAAGGTACAGTCGATCACGGGTATATCGACGATAACTTCGGAGTCTAATGAGAACTATGGTTATGTCCTTATGCAGTTTGAATACGGAACTGATATGGATGAGGCCTATGATGATGTAAAGGTTGCTGTAGATGGGATAAAGGGCGATTTCCCGGATGATGTATCAGAGCCAAGCATTATAGAAATAGATATGGATTCATCAGATGATATGACCTTGTCGATAACATCTGACTCTGCTGACACTGATATTCTTTCTATTGTAGAAAACTATATTGAACCGGAACTTAATACAGCCAGCGCTCTTGCAGAAGTAACAACAACGGGTGGTGACGAAAAGTATATAAGGGTAAAGGTAATTCCGGAATATTTAAATCAGTATGGAATATCTCTTTCTTCAGTAGCATCTGCAATTTCAGCAGTTAATTTTTCAATGCCGACAGGTTCTGCAGAATATGGAAATCAGAAGCTGAATCTTTCAGCTGAAGTGAAATATGAGACTATAGAAGACCTTGAACAGGTTCCGATAGAAACTGACTCGGGAGAATTAATCCACGTTGCGGATATTGCTGAGGTTAAATATGCGGTATCTGATAAGACTTCTCTTTCGAGATACGATGGAAAAGAAAATATCAGTATCGGACTTAAGAGAAAACAGTCATCTACCTCTGTAGAACTTTCAAATCAGGTAAATAAGATAGTATCAAGACTTCGTCAGGAATATCCTACGCTGAGTATTGAGATAGTATCAGATGCATCAGATACGATCATGGAGTCACTGCAGTCCGTTGCAACTACCGTAGTTGAAGCGGTAGGACTTGCAATGCTTGTACTCTTTATATTCTTTGGAGATCTGAAAGCAGCTCTTATTGTAGGAAGTTCAATGCCTGTGTCACTTTTGACAACGGTTATTTTAATGAATGCAATGGATCTTTCATTGAATGTAATAACAATGAATGCACTTGTCCTTGGAATAGGTATGATGACGGATAATGCGGTTGTTGTTATAGAAATGTGCTTCCGAAAACGAGATGAGGGTATGGGCTTCATGAATGCGGCCTATGAAGGAACTGTTGTGGTTATGAACTCAGTAATAGGTTCAACTATAACATCAGTAGTTACTTACCTCCCGCTTGCAACTATGGAAGGCCTTTCGGGACAGATGTTCAAGCAGCTCGGATTTACGATCATATTTACTCTTTTGAGTTCACTGATCTCAGCTATAACACTGGTTCCCGTATTCTTTAATCTCTATAAGCCTACAGAAAAGAAGAATACACCTGTTACCAGGGTTATCGATGTGATTTCTGTATTTTATGGAAATCTGCTTAAAAAATTCCTTAAATGGAAGAAATTTGTTGTAGTTCTTTCAATCCTGCTGCTTGTCATGACAGGATTTTTGGCAACAAAGCTAAGAACTGAGCTTATGAGCAGCACTGATGAAGGTGTTGTTAATGTAACTGTTTCTTTCAGAAATAACCTTACACTTGCAGAGATGGATAAGGTTATGACAGATATCGAGAAGTATATAGACTCTGTTGAAGAAATAGATGATTATACAACGACTATAACCCAGTCGTCTGCACAGGGAACAGTAGCAGCTTATGTTGGAGATGATGTAAAGAAGACTACACAGGAAATAGTAGATGAATGGAATGAATCCCTGAAAGGTTTCTCACCTTACTGCGAGATCAGCTGTGCATCGGGATCAACTACAGGTGCAAGCTCAATGTCTTCCGCAGATACTAAGGAATATGATCTTGTCAGCGAAGATTATGATAAGCTGAAGGCTGCAGCAAATGAGATCAAGGAAATTATGATGGATACATCCGGCGTTACACAGGCTAAGTCGTCACTTGCTGAGGCCGGAACAAAGGTTGATATCGATATTGATCCTGTAATGGCTGAGAATATGGGATTTACACCAAGCAGTCTTGCCAGTCAGATCTATCTGAATATGGAAGGATCTACTCCGGTAGAAGATGTCATGATAGACGGAAACAAATATGACATAAAGGTTAATTATCCGGATGAGTATTTTGCAAATGTTTCTGATGTTGAGAGCATGACCTTTAAGAATTCTTCAGGTGTTTATGTTCCGATCACAGAAATTGCCGATGTAAAGCTTGCATCTTCGTCGACTGGAATATCCAGAAAAGACGGAAAATATCTTGCAAAGGTAACCGCAACAATGTCATCAGCAAGAAAAGACGAGATAACAGATGAACTTGAAAAGAAGATAAGGGCTATTGAGTTGGATGACGGTGTAAGTTTTGCTACTGACGCGATGACAGAAATGATGCAGGAAGAGTTTGCATCAATCGGATTGGCAATAGTTATCGCTTTCTTCCTGGTATTTGCAGTAATGGCAATTCAGTTCGAATCTATTATTTATTCACTGCTTGTCATGATGTGCGTTCCTTTTGCAGCAATAGGTTCGGTAGTTCTTTTGCTTCTTATGAATGATAAGATTTCGATGTCTTCACTTATGGGTATATTGATGCTTGCCGGAATCGTTGTTAATAACGGTATTATCCTTATAGATATGGCGATGCAGAACCAGAAGAGCGGAATGTCGACCTATGACGCCCTTATAGATGCGGGTACAGGCCGTTTAAGACCTATCTTTATAACAACTCTTACCACAGAGCTTGCGATGATACCTGTGGCATTCGGCTTTGCGAAGAACTCGGAAAACATGAAGGGAATGGGAATAGTTATGGTCGGAGGACTTGTAGCTTCCACGATCCTTACATTGCTCTTCCTTCCGACATTCTTCCTTATCATTGAGAATATAAGGGATGCACGCAAGAGACGTAAGCAGGCAAGATTAGACAAAAAGATAGAAAAGAAAGACAGAAAGTCTGCTGCTAAAAATAAAACAGAAGATATCAAAGATAAAATAAAAGAGAATACAAGTCAGCATACTCCATGGTTCAGAAAACCTGACGACGATGATGACGATGATGATATCTGATCAAAAAATGATAAATAAAATATAAAAAACTACCGCAGGAAATGACCTGCGGTAGTTTTTTATATTGAAGGAAAGGAAGTATTTTGTTTAATTCTCTCTTATTATATTTGCTGTAGGAACAGAAAGAAGAGCACTGTTGGTAAGATCAATGATATTGTAATAAGGCTTTCCGAACATTGATCTTGGTCCTAAAAGTCTGCAGGGCCGGATCTCGGGTATTCCGCCGCTGGCCTTTAAGAACTCTGACTGAGTGGAATATTTTCCCGGTTTTCCACAATAGGTGGTTATAGGAGAACCACTGTCGTCTAAGAGCCATTCTTCAACATCAGCATACTGTATAAGTTTGTTTTCGCTGATCTCACGAAGGAAACTTGCAAGTTCTTCTGTGGTCATTTGTTTTATCATTTCCTCTTTAGTCATATAGTTTGTCCTCCTGACTTGAGCATTATTCTTCATATTATAATAAAATAATATCATGAAATCGTTCAGATTGTTGCACATATCAAGGTGCACTTGAAGAAAAAGCATTCAGGTGTTAAGATAGCTTTAATATTGCGAAAAGGAAGGAAAGACCCATGCCGATAAAAGTACAGAGTAACCTTCCGGCGAAAGAACAGCTGGAAAATGAAAATATATTTGTTATGGACGAGTTCCGTTCGCTTCATCAGGATATCCGTCCTCTTCAGATAGTTATATTGAATCTGATGCCGCTTAAGGAAGATACCGAGTTACAGCTTTTAAGGTGCCTTTCAAATACTCCGCTTCAGATAGATATAACTTTTTTGATGGTTAAAAGCCATAAGGCTTCAAATACTTCAGCAAATCATCTCAATACTTTTTATGTTACTTTTGATGAAATAAAGAAACGTAAATTCGATGGAATGATCATTACCGGAGCTCCTGTTGAAAAGATGGAGTATACGGAAGTTGATTACTGGGATGAGTTGTGCGGAATATTTGAATGGACAAAAACGAATGTTACAAGTACGATCCATATCTGCTGGGGATCACAGGCAGCACTTTATTACCATTATGGTCTGCCTAAGAGAATGCTTAAGGAAAAGCTTTCGGGAATATATCCCAATAAGATACTCAAAAGGAAGGTGCCTTTAGTCAGAGGAACTGATGATATTTTCTATGCGCCTCACAGTAGATATACAGAGGTCGCTGCTGAAGATATACGTGCCTGTGATGATCTTGATATTATTGCAGAGTCAGACATTGCAGGAGTTTTTCTATGTATGACTAAGGATGGAAAGCAGATATTCATCATGGGACATCCTGAATATGACAGAGTGACTCTTGATAATGAGTACAGACGTGATCTGGACAAGGGCATAGATCCTCAGATCCCTGTTAATTATTATCCGAATAATGACCCTAAGGAGACACCTATACTTTCCTGGAGGAGTCATTCAAATATAATATATACTAACTGGCTTAACTATTATGTTTACCAGGCAACACCATATAAACTTGATTGATGATACAGTGTTTCTAAATACGCTGCTGGGCGGAACCGGAAAGGTTCCGCTTTTATATTATCTGCTTGTATGGTAAAATTATAGTAACTATGGGAAATTTAATTTTTAATTTTACAGGATTGTATGAGAAGATGAACCTGGAGTTGCCGGATAGAAACTTTATTGATTTCACGAAACTTACGGGTTCAGAATTATATGTGGATGAAAATGCAGAAAGAATTATCAGAAAAGAGATAAGAAAATACGGAGCTGATGGGATACATATGCTTGATAACGGAAATTATCACTATCTGACACGATTATTTCTGCATGAACTTAATGAGCCTTTTGATCTCCTCTATTTTGACAATCACAGCGATGACCAGCCTCCTGCATTTGAAGGTCTGAAATCATGTGGTTCATGGGTACTCGATACAAGGAATGAACTCAGGGAAAAGCTGGGCGCTGTTTTCTGGGCAGATGGGAATTCTTTTATTCATAAGTATGGTGAGATGTCTTCTGAAAGACCTCTTTATATTTCTGTGGACAAGGATGTTTTTGATAAGAAAATTGCTCCCACCAATTGGGATCAGGGAAATATGGCTTTTGAAGGCTTCACGGATATATTGAATGACCTATCTTCAGGCAGACGGATCGCTGGCGTTGATATATGCGGAGAGTGTGCGCCGACAGACGGTTTCTTCAATTCAGAGGAATTAAGGATCAATGAAGAGACGGATATGAGGCTTATAAGAGTTTTCAATATTCTTACGAAAGTGAGTGACTGATAATAAATGGCTAAAAAGAGAAGAAAGAAAAAGAAAACATATATAGGGACATTTTTCAGCGTATTTTTCAAATCCCTGCTCATAGTGATAGTTCTTGGAATAATTGCTGCAGGCGCTATAGGTCTCTATTTTTACAACAAGTATTATAAAGAGTTTGACAGAGAGGCTAAGGAGATCGTTGAAAATGGCTCAAGTGATGATTTTAAGAAAAATGAGCCTACATATTTTTACGATAAGAACGGTGATGTCATTGCAAAGCTCAGGGGAGATGGGGATTCAACCTACCTCTCTTATGATGAGATACCTGAGAACGCGATAAATGCCTTTATTGCGGTAGAGGACAGGACATTCTGGAAAAATCCCGGTTATGATATACAGGGTATCGCGAGAGTAATGATTCGATATTTAACGACCAGGGGAGTCGAGCAGCATGGTGCATCTACCATTACCCAACAGCTTGCAAGGAATGTATACCTTTCGCAGGAAGTCTCAATGAGAAGAAAGGTAAAGGAAATCCTTATTTCCAAGTATCTTACCAAGAAATATACCAAGCAGGAAATAATGGAATACTATGTAAATAATGTCTACTTTGCAAATCAGTATTATGGACTGGAGGCAGCAGCGCAGGGATATTTCGGTAAAAAAGCTTCGCAGCTGTCGCTTTCTGAAACTGCATATCTCTGTTCGATACCTAACCGTCCGGCATATTATGATCCTATTAAATATCCGGATAATGCTCTTAAAAGAAGAGATAAGATCCTTGCAGACATGCTTGAAGAGGATATGATCTCAAAGGATGATTATGAACTTGCAGTATCTGAAAAAATAAGCCTGAAGGAACAGACAAATACTGAGCTCAATGATTATCAGGCGACTTTTGCAATGGACTGCGCTGTAAGATATCTTATGTCTCTGGATGGTTTTGAGTTTAGATACACCTATGATTCTGATGAAGATTATAAGAATTATAAGGCTCTTTATGATGAAAGTTATGAGGAAGAGAAATCCTCACTTTATTCTAATGGATATAAGATTTATACCACTCTGGACAGTGAGGCACAGGACAAGCTGCAGACGGCACTTGATGAGAATCTTGCATTTGATGATGAAACTTCAGATACAGGAGCTTATGCTTTCCAGGGTGCTGTGACAGCTATTGACAATACAAACGGTAAGGTGATCGCATTAGTTGGAGGCAGAACGGATCCTTCAGGTTCTTCTTCTACATATACCTTAAACAGGGCTTATCAGAGCTACCGTCAGCCGGGATCCAGTATAAAGCCGCTTGTAGTTTATGCGCCGGGACTTGAGATCGGTTATGCTCCCGGTTCTATCCTTGAAAATATCGATGTAAGTGCAGCAAAAAAGCTTACGGCTTTACAGGCAATCTGCCTTGTGGGTGATCCGATGACTTTAAGAAAAGCGGTTGAAAAGAGTCAGAACGGCTGCGCATGGTCGGTGTACGCTAATATTACACCGAAGGTTGGACTTTCACATATAACAAAGATGGAATATCAGAATATCGTTCCAGATGATTACAATCTTGCGACGGCACTGGGAGGTTTTACAAATGGTGTAACTACTGTGGAGCAGGCATCAGGATATGCAGCTTTGGTAAATCATGGAGTCTACAGGGGACAAACCTGCCTTGTGTCAGTAAAGGATAATGATGGAAACGAGCTCTATGTCGAGCCGGAGGAAATACAGGCTTATACAGCAGAGGCCGCAGATACAATGATCGA
>JAIKZC010000312.1 GCA_024682575.1 Lachnospiraceae bacterium
CTGTTGGATTACTTATCAATGCGTTTCGCAACATGGTTAAGTACAATAGGTACCCCAAAACATATCGGTATATCTGGTATTAATTTCACAAAAGGAATGATAGAAAAAGATGGCAGAAATATATGAGGATTGGGCTTCGCCTACAATGAAAGAGGCTCCGTATTGGAGAGATGGAATGACACCGGAAGAGTACGATGCTGAGCGCGAATATTTCGGAAGAAATTACGCTTCTCTTTTTCTGAAGGGAAAGTATAAACCTCTATGGAAACAGAAAGAGGAAGCATCTGCATAAATAATTAGGACAGTCGAGAGGCTGTCCTTTTTTGGTGCAAAATTGGTGCAAAAACCGATGCAGTACAAAGTGCCGCAAACCCCCGAAAATACGGCTTTTTCTTGCCCTTTTCGTTTGCCGTAGATAGGTGTGAATGATATAATATACTCAAGAAAACCCAATAAATTAATATACGAAAGAAGTATATCACGTAACGAAATATTGTATTTCTTAACGAGATATCGGAGCGGGAATTACAATCTAAAAAGAATGGAGGTTATTAACATGGCTAAAGACATTTCTGTGACCTTGAGAATAATAGATCAGATATCACAGAAGCTTGAAAGCATTGCAACAAGTGGAGATAGAGTTGCAAGCAGGTTTGAAGCATTCGGTTCAACCGCAAATGATGCATTGGAAAGAGCAACATCAAGTTCTCACAAGATGAGCGAAGCAATAACCAGTGCAACAAGTGCGGCAGAAAATCTGTCTTCAGCAGGACAGCAAGCATCATCAGCTCTTGAACAGCAAGCATCATCAGCAGATAAGGTTGTTGACTCAGTGGCAGAAGTTGGCGATAGCGCAAGGGAAGCTGGAGAACAAAGCAGAGAATATGCGGAGAATACAGAAGAGGCGGCACAATCCACTTTATCATTAGGTGATGCGTTAGCAGCTGCAGGAGTGGTTGAAGCGTTGCATCAGATGGTAGAGGCTTATAATGCGGCCGATGATGCAGCTGACCAATTCGAAGTATCACTTGCGAAGTTAAGCACAATAGCTGATCCTGTCAGTGAAAATATGGGGGACCTGTCAGCAGAGATTAATACGTTATCGAAGGATACCGGGCAGAATGTAAACGCTTTGGCAGAAGCAGCATATCAGGCTATATCTGCCTCAGTAGATACTAAAAACTCTGTAGAATTTGTAAACAAAGCAAATGAATTGGCTATTGGTGGCTTTACTCAGACAGCAACAGCGGTTGATGTCTTAACAACAACGCTTAACGCTTATCAGCTTGAAGCAGATCAGACAGCACATATTGCTGATGTTTTGATAAATACTCAGAATTTGGGTAAAACTTCTGTTGATGAACTGGCGCAAAGTATAGGTATGGCTATACCAACGGCGGCGGCCTATAACGTTAATCTTGAAAATCTTTCTGCAGCTTATGCGATTACTACATCAAGCGGTATTGCTACGGCACAATCAACAACATATCTAAATACAATGATGGTCGAACTGGCCAATAGTAGCAGTGAGGTTGCTCAAGTACTCAGTGAAACCACAGGCAAGAACTTTGCAGAACTGATGGAAGAGGGCAAGTCATTAGGGGACGTATTACAGATACTAAGTGATAGCGTGGATAATGACAGTGTGGCTTTTTCCAATTTATGGCAATCAGCAACCGCCGGACGAGGTGCGCTGTCTCTTGTGAATGCAGGAGCGGAGAAATTCAATTCAACGCTTGATTCCATGTACAACAGCGCCGGAGCTGCAGGGGAAGCCTTTGAGAAGATGGAAGGCACCGGAGCCCATGTACAGGAGATGTTTGACAATGCAGTACACAACTTTGCAATTGCATGGGGAAATGCCCAGCCGAGCCTTGACGGACTTATGAGCAAGGGCACAGATATTCTTAATATACTGTCAGAGACTATTGATAAGTGTCCTGAGCTGGCGGCAGGAATAACTTCTGTAGGTGTAGCTCTAGGAGTGTTCACGGTAGCTATGGGAGGCTATACGATAGCAACAGGACTTGCTACAAAGGCAACTGTAGCTTTAACCGCCGCAATGGACACCAACCCTATTTTGTTGATGGTTAGTGCAATCGCCGCGGTAACTGTGGGCATTGTTGCATTTATCAGTGCTTGCGAAGATGCTGAATATACAGATACAAGGTTAACCGCTGCCTCACAGCAGTTATCGGATCAGATAGAAGACCAGGAAAAAGTGGTTGATGATTTAGCTGCTAAATATGGTGAGCATAATGAAAAAACAGTAGAAGCGAAAGCAAAGCTTGAAGAGATGAGGGCAAAGTTTGATGCAACCGCTGAAACCATGGGAGAATTTAGGAAAAGCGTTGATGAAACTGCGGATAAAGTAGCCGCTTCCAAAGAAGAATATGAGGAAGCATCAGCGGCAATACAGGAACAGGCAGACAGATCAGAGGTGCTTGTTGCAGAGCTCATGAGATTAGAGAAACAATCTCAGTTAACAGCTTTTCAGCAGGAATATGAACGGCAGGTTATCGAAGAACTGAATAATATGTATCCTGACCTTGGACTTGCTTATGATGAAACTACTGGACATTTGAATAAGGCAACCTCATCTTTGCAGGCATATTGTGAGCAGAAGCGCAGACAGTTACAGTTAGAGCAGGACGCAGCCACCTACATGGAATACATGGAGGAAATGGAAGAAAATCAGATAAAATTGCAGACCGCCCGGGAAAATCTGACTGCTGCAACTGAAAGATACAATGAGGTCCTTAGTGAACTGGGAGATACTGAGGTAACATTAGGCGAGAACAGCTTTGGAGCCGGACAGCTTGAAGCGGCCGCCTCAGCTATGAACAGCGCACAGTCAGAAGTTGATGGTCTTATAGAGGCAATAGACGGTTTACAGGCAGAAATGGATGCTTTAGACGGTTCGGCAACCAGTGCAAGCGACGCTATAGCAGGAATAGGAGAAACCACCGGAGAGGTATCAATGACTGCAGAAGAACTTGAGGTTGCTATGACGGGAGTATTTGACAATGTTAAGACTCAGGCCGAGGACACAGCAGAGATTATAAGCAATGCCTACAAAGAGGCGGCAAGCGCAGTTGAAAGCACGTTCACAGCGTTCTCAAGTTATGAAGAAGACAGCAAGAATACTGCTGATGCAATGGCTTCTGCAATGGAAGAAAACACAGCTAAGATGACGGAATATTCAGATAACCTGAAAGAAGCCGCCGATCTTGGACTTGATAAATCGCTTATTGAACAGCTAGCAGGAGGAAGCCAGGAACAGATTGATACTCTGGACAGCTTGCTTGATAAAATACATCAGCTTGGGACCGATACCGAAGAAGCACAGCAATACATTGATGATTTCACGGCTAAGTGGGAGGATTTCAACAGCGCAAAGGACACATTAGAGTCAACTATGGTTGCAATGAACACAACCGTACAGGAGAATATGGAAACCCTCAAGAAGAACATGGAGGAGGGCATTGCTAAGCTTAACCTCGACAAAGAGGCTGGTTCTGCGGCTAAAGCAACTATGGAAGCTTATCTTAAACAGATTGACTCTGTAGGCAAGCAGTGCATAGCTAAAGCTGAGGCAGTCGCTAAGGCTGTACAGGCCGCCTTATCTGCATCGACAAAAGCGGCAAGCAGTGCTTCATCAAGCAGTACATCAACGTCAGGAAATACAGCAAAACATGCAGACGGTACACTTTTTGGTGAGAATGTGTATATTGCCGGAGAAAATGGACCTGAATTAATTGTTAACAGATTAGGATCCGAAGTATTCCCAGCATCAGAAACGGCAAAGATCCTTGATGCTGTTTATGCAAACCGGAGCAATGAGAAGCTGGCACCGCCGAGCCAGGAAATGGTTCAGACCATTGTGCATAAAGACACAAGCACGAACAATGAGAACCGGAACATAACACTCACTATTTCGGGCAAGGGTGCCCTAAATGTGAGCGGCGGAGTAACCAAAAAAGATTTACATGAGTATATCAGCGACGAACTGGAAGGAGCTCTTGTTAATATCTTACAGCAGGAAATGTATGAGGAAGGAGCTTTTGCTTATGAGTTCTGAAGAACGCAAAAAACAGAAGTGACCGGAATAAAAACCCCCGAGAGCTACAAACTCCCGGGGGCTTTTGGTTTGATATGACAGATTCAGTTGAGCTCATAGTATCATTTTTGAATGACTAGTCAATCACACCGCCGTCAGATGTTATATATCGGTCCTCTAACGGCTCAGGTACATTAAGCATAGATTTATAGCTTGAAAGTCAAAGACGGGCTGTAAGGTAGCAAAATCATATCTTCCCTGCTAAATTTAAAACGCTCATGCTGTAAAGCGTGAGCGTTTTAAAAAACAAACTGCCCACCCATAAGGTGAGCAGTTTGATAGCCCGTGATAATGTAAAGTGATTGCAAGTACTTTACGACTAATAAAATTATAAGTCATAGATCCTAGCAAGTAAAGGGAACAATCCTGCAGAGGTGTTTTATCGCCTCTCTATCGTCTTGAATAAAGACAGACATAGAATAGGGCTATGAGGTGGTAAAACTATATATTTTAAATAGCAAATGCCCACAACGATGTGAGCATGTACTAATTAAAATCCAATGAAGTTAGACCGAAGTCTGTGACAAAATCTGTAATTAATTATAAGTGAAAGTATTTATGACGTAAAGTTATTCAGATGTGGTTTTATTGGTCCTCTAGCGGTTCGATAAATCTAGGCATAGAATTACAGCTTGAAACTGTAACACGGGCTGTAAGGTGGCAAAATCATATCTTCCACGTTAAATAAATGACCTCTTACCATTACAGTAAGAGGCCGGAGATGGAATATAAACGGGATATATACTTGGTTAAGTATACCTGAAAATAATTATTATGTAAACCAAAACAAGGATATACGGCTTGAATTTTTAAGCAAAAAAATATTTTTGAAAAGTGATTGCTTTTATTGGAATGTTAGAATATCATATATTCAGAAAACAAAAAAAGAGCAAGTCTTTCGACTTACTCTTCATATTTTTTAAGTTAAGCTTTGGTGCTACCAACACCGAGCGACACTTATCGGAACTGACCTTCCAATTCGGTACTTATGCGCTCATTTGTATATATAAGTATATAGGTATGCTTTAGATTTTTCAAGCCCTCGGAATGCGGTTCCGGGGGCTTTTTTTTGTTGCCAATAATAGCCGAAAGTGTGTAAATTTAGGGTTTTTGACTTCAAATGAACACGTAAAAAAAATTTTAAATTTTTTATTAATTTAATATAGGTCGGGTGGCCATTCCCGAGGTGGAGATGGTAGTGTTGAGAGGAAATCACTATAAAACAACCTTTGCGGGGTAGCAGCCGCAGGAATCGCCGTTAGAGGGTGAGTTGGTAGACCACTATCTTTAGAAAACGGTGTTGACCGTCCTGGCGCTCGAGTTGGCTTTTATTGTCGTGAGAAAACAATGAATTCAAGGTTGAAAGTACCAAAACAGCTTGAGAGGGGGGTTACAAGAATGATTTGCATCATGCGGCATCTTATGTCAGACTTCAGCCGCTCGCTTTTAACAGCGTGAATTGTACCGATCAGTAATGATTGGGTGTGATACGGATACCACGAGCCTATACTGGCTTGTTAAGTTCACTCTACCTTCTGTGGCTCATTATTGCTATTTATGAGCCGCAGGGGGGAGAGGAGCCGTTTCCACTTCACCTGCCTAGCTTGTATTGGTGTATGACAGGACAGCTTCACAAAGGCTCCGGAAGGGGTCTCACCTTTTTAATTAGGCGAAGACTTTATATTATTTAAATAGGGGTAGCAAAGAAAGAGAGGAACAACAAATGAAAACTATTGATCTTGAATTAGTGAAGCACATCATCACAACATGGACAACTGACAAGGTAGATGATCCACGCGCTGATCGGGACGCATTGGAGGCTATCGTCGCTAGTCTTTTAGATAAAAATGACGTTGCTAAAGCTGCTGCTTTGATTAACAGTTGGAGAAAACACAAGATTGAGAACGACAAGAAGGAAAAGCCCCTGTTAGATTTCTAAAAAGAGAGGTGAAACAATATGCTTGTGTACGGATCAAAGCGGAATGAAGAATTTAACAATGAGCTATTCAGCGGACCTTTAGAGGAGTGCATGGAGTTTTGCAAGAAGCTGGCTCCAATTGAATATTATAACTTGTCTATATGCGACAATAGCGGAATAGCGGTTAAAAGATTTATTGACCAGGGCATGGCAATAAAAGATTTTGTAGAGCTGGGGATAAGCTATACTGATTTCAAGAAAAGAAATATCTCCGGAGAAATCATGTTAAGAGAATATGATTCAAAGCTTTATCTTGATGTAAACATCAACGGACAAAAAGTAAATGTCTTTGAGGTTTTTCCGGTTGATGTTTCCGGCGGATTGGAGACAATACGAAAGAGCTATGGAGAAGCTGCTACACTTTACAACAAGTATTCCCCGGATCCGATCAGATTGTAGTTTGTGGAATAGGGGAAACAGCCCGAAAGGGCGCAGCAGTTTTTTAGGGGTTTGGGGGTTCCCACCAACAAGCAAAATGCAATTTTGTACGGCAAAGCGCACTGCTTGCCGCTACAAAAAAGGGTGCTGTGGATATCCACAAGCCCTGCTTGCGAAGAAGTTTCATGAATGAAACCCTGCTTGCATGGTTATAACGGAGAGTTCTTTTGGACCTGTAGGAAAAATTCAACATTCCTCTTGCGGATTTAAAAAAATAAGTTATTATATGTTTATCAGACGAACTTTAGGATTTTTTTCAAGGACGTATTCCCACTGGGAGTGCGTCCTTTTTTTATCTCGAACTGAAATCGTACATACTAGAGTCATAAGAAATGACAATCATAGAAAAATTCAAATCACATCATTGAGAAAATCCAAAAAACATCAATATGACAGGAGCATGAAAAAGAAACATTCAGAGAATTTGTTGAGTGTTGCTTTTGTTATGCAGGTAATGAGAAGCTTGAACCATGCTTTAATTATTCTTTTTTTGACCATGCGCACCGCAGGTCATATTAAGCAAAGCAAAAGCTTTACCAATAACTAGGAAACGGGAGAACACAAGAAAGTGCTACCGGAGTTATGGATCCAATCTACAAATGGAGAAAAATGCTTGACTTAAGCGGAATTCAAGAAGAAAAAAGCTGACAATTTCGGAAAGACGAAAAAGCGGTAAGAATAAGCATTGGGAGACCGCGACAAATTCCCATGTAAGACTTCAGAACAAAGGAGATCAGAACGTCCACAATCCTTTACAAAAAGAGCGGCGGCAAAGCTGTGTGAATCAGTATACGGATAGGAGCAACGTATCAAAATAATTGCTTATCGCTTGGGCTCCGTGAGGTGCGACAGGAGCTGTCTTATTTGACCATAGACAGAAAATAAAAGGTCAAAACAAAAGCGGTAAAAGTGAAAATGGAAGGCCGCTATAAACTTCCATTAAGAGAACAAAGGAGTTCAGAACGTCCACAATCCTTTACAAAAAGAGTGGCGGCAAAGCTGTGTGAATCAGTATACGGATAGGAGCAACGTATTAAAATAATTGCTTATCGCTTGGGCTCCGTGAGGTGTGACAGGAGCTGTCTTATTTGGCCGAGACAGAAAATAAAAGGTCAACAAAAAAGCAAGGCTGCAGCAGCTAACCTTTTTATGAAGGTCGGAAAGTGTGAAGGGCTTTCAAGAATGACAATTTCGGAGAAATATGTATTTCTCTTATCGCTGAAAAGCGACGGTCTGAAAAATTATAGAATTGTCAAAAATACAAATTCATATCGCTAAATCATTTTTTTTCCGGGTAAAGTCGATAAGTCGGAATAGAGGGCACATCGAAAATAACGGGCAAATTATGCCAATTTTTAGGCGATGTGCCCTCTATTCCGACGCGAAGCGTCGGAAAAATTTTTAGAAAAAAATGTAGTACATTGTCATACAAAAGAAACGGAGGTTGACAGATGTCAAGGTTGAAATCAGAACTAAATAATGTCATATCGAAATCCTTAATGATAGGTCAGAGCAAGAGGGAATATAAGGAGAAACACAGAGGAAGCACCGAAGGCAAGATATTTGGAATACAAACCACTGAAACGCTCAGGGCAACAGCTAACCAATTTTCAAAATGGGCAGAGCGAAAGTATCCGGATTTGAAAATTCGAAAGATAACCGCCGAGATCGTTAACGAATGGTTTAAAGAACATGAAAAGACTTGGAGCAGAAAAACAGCACTTGATAAAGCTTCTGATATGAGAAATATCATGGCGAGGGCAGAGCGGATTTATCATAAATGTAAATTCGATCCTAGAGCACTCCAGGAGATTGCAGGATATACCGAAAAGGTCAGAGATAAGGCAATGACAGGAGAGGACATTAAAAAGATAAGGGATTCATTCACGGCAAGAGGAAGCAGGAGCGAAGCAAGAACGGCGCTGGAACTGTCTGCAAGACTTGGCATGAGGGTTAATGAGTGTGTCGATTATCGCAACCGGGGAAGCTGCATTGATATTGTTAACCGTAAGGTCCACATAGTCGGGAAGAATGGAAAATGGCGAGATGTTCCGATCAGACCAGCAGATATTGGATTTATGACTGAATTGAAAGAGCGTATAGGACCTGACGGGAGATTTTGCGGAAACACCAGGGCGGAGAGTATGAGCCGAGCTATCAGAAGAGAAATGGAGAGAGTGGGGATTTCTAAAGAGTATGAAAGAACCACAAACCATGCTATCAGAAAGTTTTACGCAAGAGAGAGAATGAACGAGGAACGGGAAAAAGGGTTGTCAGAGCGTAACGCTTGGGAAATTGTTCAAAAAGAATTAGGTCATGGCGATAAGTTCAGGCAGGTTTTGTATGATGTATATATAGGGCAGTGAGAAACACCCTAGAAAGCCGAAAATATCCGCCTTTTACAGTCCTTTTCATTTGCCTTTTAAGTACGCAAATGGTATAATATACGAAATCAATATCAGATGTACAAGAAAATATTTCATAGCGTGATATTTTCCTTGAATATCTGACATATAACCATTTAGCAAAGGAGGGATAACAAACAACATGAAAAGGAAACAAAGCCTTGATGAGAAGGCAAAAGAAGCACGTAGAGCCTATAAAAGGCAATGGGCAAGAAATAACCCTGATAAGATTAGAGCCCAGCAAGAAAGATACTGGCAGAAAAAAGCTAAAGAGCGTGAGTCTTTAGAGACGGAAAGGCAGAGTAATGATTAGTGAACATCTCTTAACGGGAGAAGAAAATGCCCGTACCGGCAGGGAGATTTGCACCTATCTAAACATTACATCTAGGGAGTTGACAAAGGCAGTTAGGAAGGAACGATGTGAAGGGAAGCCTATCTGTGCAAGTACCGGAGCCAATCCGGGTTATTATTTAGCGGCAAATAGAGCAGAGATGAATAGATTTTGTAAAAGTCTTTATCATCGTGCAGGGGAGATATTTAAAACGCGCCGTGAATGTATGAAATTAATGGAATCATTTCCGGAAACAGAAGAGCAGTCGCCACAGACGGGACTAAGACCAAAGCAGAAAGGATTTGACAATGACAAAGAGTAACAATGAATTTAAGGAAGCAATCAAAGAGAAAGAGGCAGAGATAAGCGCTATTGATAAAGAGCTTAAAGAAGCTGCTGACGATCCGGGGAAGATCGTATTAGCTGAGAAGAAAAAGCGCAGAGCTTTAGCAGAGCTTGAAACTCTACAGGCCGCTCAGAGGATTGCAGAATATAGACCTGCAGAACCAACAGACCGACAGGAATTATTAAAGGTCTTAGATAAATATACAGACAGTCATAAGGCAAGAATTGACAAGATCAATGATGATATTGCTAAGCTGGACAGAGAAAACGCAGAAATTGAAATGAGTTTGAAGGAAGCCGCTGAAAAGGTTGACACTGAGACAACCATTCAGCTGTCTAACCGCAGAGATGAAATCAAGGATATTAAAAAGTATCTGCTTCAGATGCTTGAAACTGCAAAATCTTTGCCTTTATATCCTGATGATGCATTAAGCGACGAATGGGCGGAAATCTGCAAAAGGTTAAAACCCGAGTGGGATAATAAGATAATGGCGCTGAAAACCATTGCAAGCGCCTATAGAGCCGCTGCCAGTTCATTAATAGAAATGAATAATACTCTCTTATCGGTAAGAAAGACGATAGAGGCACAGCAGGACGGTTTATGTTTTCCTAGCTATTTCTCAGTAGGTGAAACTGCTGATGAAATGACAATAGATAAGGTTTATATGGCGCAGATAAGCAACATATTTACCAACGTAATTTATGGACGCACCTTGTAATTAGTCCTTGATAGTTTCAACTTTATAGTTCTCCTTTTACCAAAGAGGTCTTATCCGGATGGGTAAGACTTCTTTTTTGTTTACATAAAAAGAATAATGGGAACGTGGGACGGATGAAAAGCCAATAAGAGGTAAAAAATTGCTGTAAACCTTGAAGATACGGGGGTTTTATACGAGTACAAAAAACATAAAAACCACAAAAAACACTTGTATAGTAAAATGAATATGTTATAATTGTAGTGGAAAAGGAAAAGGATACGCAAGAAAACAGACGATAAACAAAAGGAGGCAAAGACAGGTATGAACATCTTATATGCAGACAAAGTAATTAACTCAGGTAAGTATTACTGTGGCGCTCAAGAAGTCATGGAGCTAATAGGCTGCAAACGAGACAAAGCTTACAAGATCATAAGGACACTTAGGGAAGAGCTGATAAGCAAGAAGCTTTTAACAAGCGAGTACCCGGCGGGCAGGATCCCGAGAAAATACTTATATCAAAGACTGATGATAGAAGATTGATAAGGAGGCAGATCATGACAGCATTAACCATATCCGGCAAGATGGAAACAATGCAGCAGGATTTTAACAGTGCCCTTTTCAACCGCTTTGTTGATTTTATAGACAGGGGAGAAAAGACCACCCGCACATATCTTACAAACCTTAAACAGTTCATGGCTTGGATGAAGTACAGCGCTGTTATACGTCCCGAGAGAGCGGATATTATAAAATACAGGGATTGGTTGACAGTAGAGCATGATGCTATAAGACTGGCACCGGGAACAGAGAACGGATGGGAGTACAGAGTAGACAAGAACGGCAATCCTCAAAAGGTATTTTGCAAGGCTAATACCATATTGCAGTACCTTAGAAGCGTAAAACAGTTCTTTGCATGGACAGCAAGCGAAAACCTTTATCCGGATATTGCAGCAAATGTACATGCTCCGAAGGTTAGGCATGACACCCATAAAAAGGAAGCTTTGACAGCTGACGAGGTATTGACCATTGAAAAGAGCATAGAGAGAACATCAGCGGCAAGATACAATGATGCAACTATTGCCAAAAAAGACGTTGCCGGACGGATGCAGAGGACCGATGAACAGGGCAAAAGACTTTTTGCAATGTACCAGCTGGCAGTTAATGCAGGACTCCGTACTGTAGAAATGAGCCGAGCAAATGTAAAAGACGTAGAAATTAAGAATGGTCGAGCTTATATCTATATATGGGGGAAGGGACACACTGAAGCAGATACTAAGAAGGCATTAGCTCCGGAGGTTGCTGAGGCAATAAAAGATTATCTGCAGAGCCGTTCTGATGAACCGACAGGATTCAGTCCTCTTTTTGTTGCTACAGGTAACAGGAGCGGAGGAAAACGTATTGATCCGACAACAATAAGCAAGATGCTTAAAAAGGCAATGAAAAAAGCCGGATTTGACAGTGAACGCATAACAACCCACAGCTTGAGACATACAGCAGGCACAAACGTACAGGAAATAACAAGGGACCTATATCAAACTCAGAAATATATGAGACATGCAAACCCTACAACCACTGCAATATATCTTCACAATGCCACTGATGAAGTGCAGGGAGATATTGCAGACAGGTTATACAGACATTATCACAGTGGTTTTGATCGGAACAGCAAGGATCTTTCAAACATAATATTGAGAATGAATCCAGCACAGATAACTCAGCTGACAAATATAGCTGCAGCATTAGCATGAGGAGGTCAATTATGAGCAAGAGCAATTTACAGGAATTAATGGATAAATTATTTTTACAGTTGTCAGAGACAGATCAGTACATTTTGATATCAGAAGCAAAGGAGTTGCTGGAAGCTTCTAACCTGCATGAGAAGTATTCAAAGGCTCAGATTTACAAATACAGAACAGTTAAGTAAGAAAAGAGGTAGTTATGAGAAGGTCTGATGATAGACATATAGATACACTTTTTAGGGAATGGATAGATAGATTTCAGGGCGAAGATTTCAAATACAGCACCGAGATTTCTGCTGAAAGCGCCTCTGTTATCGATAAAAGCGATTTAGAAGCAATGGAACACACAGCCTTGAAAAGTCTTATCAAAGAAATAGACAAAGGAGAAGGATACACAAACGATGTTGCAAAAGCGGTCAGAGAATTTTGTTATTACGGAATGAAAGCGGGATTTTTTGAAGGATTTAAAACCTCTCAGGATTTCTATAAATAAGGATCCTAAAAGGAGCTTTTCCTGCTCCGGATATTTTGAAAAATTATATGGGGGGAGAAATTTAATGAAAAGTGGAACGCTCCATTGATTAATCAAACGGATTTCAACCCCCATGCGGTTAGACAGTATTTTAAAAACAGAAAACATATATACATAAAAAAAGTGGAACGCTCCATTTATAGCAAAAAAAGCGTGCCAAATGTGCCCATTAAAAACCCAGGTTATTTGCAAAAGGATAATCTGGGATTTCTCAGTTTAGTGAAACTCTTTTTATATGATTCGGAAAAACAGTATGGAATTATATTCCAAATTATCATTCAGATGTATTTGAGAATATAAGCGGATAATGTCAAAATAAAGGAAAAAGGAAAGGAAAAGAATTTTCTAATCCTACTAATATTGAATAGCAGAATTAGGAATTGACATATTTTTTTATGATTTGATACCGGAAAATTATCTGTATCAACATAGATTTTTAATGTGTGGAAAATTATCAGAAGTGGAGGGAACACTATGAAGATTGTCACTATAGCCAATCAAAAAGGCGGCACCGCAAAAAGCACAACAGCCGCCGCACTAACTCAAGCAGCTGTTAAAAGAAAGCAAAGGGTACTTGCTATTGATATGGATCCGCAGGGAAACCTATCTTTCTTTTTGGGTGCTGACACAAACAGATCGGGCAGTTATGAACTGCTGACGGGAGAAAACCCTAAACAGACCATGCAGGAGGTGCAAGGGGGAACGGTAATATCAGCAAGCTGTGACCTTCCAACATTGAAAACAGAGCCGGGGAGTGCAAGAAGATTACAAAAGGCATTATCTAAGCTAGAGAATGATTTTGATATCTGCATCATAGATACCCCACCAACAGCGGGAGAAATGCAGTACAACGCTTTACAGGCCGCAGACAGTCTTTTGATACCGGTCCATGCAGATATAGTTGGTTTGCAGGGTTTATATCAGATTGTCGACACAGCAAGACAGATACAGCAAAGCAATAAAAAGCTAAAAATAATGGGTTATATTCTGACGGAATATTCCGGGCGGAGCATTATAGAAAGGCAGATGGAGGAGACTATTGAGGCAAAAGCTTCTGAAATGCATATACCTTTTTTGCAGTCTATCCGTAAGGCTGTAGCAGTGCGGGAGGCTCAGACCTTACAGAAGTCTTTATATGAATACGCTCCGAAGAGCAACCCGGCAATTGATTACATGGAATTATTCAAGAAAATTATCAAGAATTCAGATTAATGAAATAAGGGATTAAGGAATTAAGGAACGGAGGACTAAAAAATGTCAAAAAAGGATTTCACACAAGCCAATACTGGGAGAGTTTACAATCAGATAGCCGAGGCAACGGCTGAACCAGCGGAAAATATTTCACACAATGAATATGTTGAAAATAATAACTCTGCTGATGATAATGAAAGGCAGACAGAGGGAAAACCTAAAAAAGCGCGGAAAGAATATCATGGAGAAGAAGCGCAGAAATGGCAGAAAAAAAGGAAAACACAAGGCCGCAAAGGGTGCAAGATGGTAAGAATTAATATGGCTTTTGATTTGGAGCTTCACGATTTTATAAGAACCATGGCAAGGGTAAGAGGTGAAAGCATGACTGAATTTACAAACTATGTATTCAAACTGTATATGGAGGACCATTTAGAAGTCTATAAAAAGGCTATGGAGTTCAAAAATACCCTGTAATTTAGGAGGTAACACGAATGACAGACGATAAGCAAAAAGAGAAGCAACCCCCGGCAATATTAGAATGCCCTGAAGCTCAAGACAGAGATAATTTGGAGGCTTTGGTATTTCTTCCTAGCTGTTTTGAAGACTTAAAAAGGAATTTGGAAGAAAATATGTTATCAGAGTCAGCAAAGGAACTGGCTAAGCTGATACCATTTATCAACAAAGAAATAAAAGAGCTTTCAAAAAATCCTAAATACTCTATGATCACATTTTCAGAGCTATTGGATGATCGGGATGAAAACGGACAGCCGAAGCAAAGTATATTGATGGATATGCTTGAAAGAGCAGTTGCAAGAGCTTCAGAACAGACAAATGAACCTGTTAAACTTTCCAATACAGGAATAGTAAATATATTTCAAGGTACTGATAATTTGAATTCTCAAGTATGGAATTTGATGGAAGGAGCTGACAAAAACGGGCAATTAAAATTTGATTTCAACATGGCAGGAAAAGGAAAGCCGGAGGCACTAGTTCAATATGCTATCAATTTTGATAACGTCGATGAGAGCGAGTATCGAATAACAAAGCAACTTACACCATTCGACAGGCGGGTTTATACTGCAGTAGCTTCAATATATTATAGCGGGCTTGATGTTATGAGCATTTCGCAGATATATCATTCTATGGGATATACTGGCAGACCGGGCAAAAGAGATGGTAAAAATATAAACATGAGTTTAACAAAAATGAGCGGGGCCAGGATCTACATAAATAATAAACCGGAGTGCTCAGTTCACGAAAAGCGGGAACTCTTTGTTTATGACTCTTCACTGCTTCCAATGGAGAGAATTAGAAAAATAGTGGATGGGGATTTTGTAAACGGAAAAATTAAGTTACTCAGTGAACCGCCGCTTGCTAAATTTGCAATGAAAAGAAAGCAGGTTACAAAGTTCAATGTTGAACTGCTGCAAAGTTCTTTGAGCAAGACCTACTCTAATCTGATGATCGACGATTATTTGATAAAAACCATTACTTACATGAAGCATGACAGCACAGCTTCTCACAAACTGTTATACAAGACCATATTTGAACGGTGCAAAGTAAAAACAGCTAAGCAAAAATTACGTACTCCTGAAAAGGTATGGGGATATTTAGAGCATTACAGTAAATGTCGTGATGGAATAAAAGGTTTTAAGAAAACTGATGATGGTGTTGAAATAATACTCTAAAAAACAAAATATTCGACATTTTGTCCTAACACAGACTCAATATTGCCAAAATATCAAGTGTTAGTAGGACAAAAAAACGCGCGACTTTTCATTCTAAAAGTGCGGCGTTTTGTCTTTAAAGTGCGGCGTTTTGTCCTAAAAGTGCGGCGTTTTGTCCTAAAAGTGCGGCGTTTTGTCCACCCCCAAATCCGCAAGCCCTTGATATCACTGGGTTTGGAGGGGGTGCGATTTGGAGTAAGACTATATAAGTCTTTATAAGACTTATATAGGGAAGGGCGGTTTTTAAAACCGCCGCCCTTCCTTTGCCTTTAAAATATGCCTTTAAAAAGAATTGCTTTTTTGTATCACAATCCGGAAAGCTATCATGATCCGGGAGGGATGCCAAAAACTGAGAACAGATGAAAACAGACAGCATATTTTCTTTAAAGGCATTATAAAAACTCATGTATCCATTATGGATACACAGGATAGGTTAGGTAAGGTTAGGTTAGGATAGGATAGGTTAGTTATCTGTTCAGAGCTTTCAAAGAAAGCCTCAGAACCGTTAGCTGATCCATGGAAGAGTAGTGATGAATTGGCTTTAAAAAATAAAAAGGCGGATGCGACCTCCCGGCAAGAAAGGTGCAACCGCCACAGACGATACCAAAACGGAAGCAAACCGCTTGGCAAGATATAGATTATCAAAACTAAGCGGATTTTTCAAGAATGGAGGAATTAGCAATGAATAGAGAATCCGCAAGGCAGGAAATAAAAAGCAGATGGAGGGAGTTATATCCAGCTGACAAGATTGGGAAGGGCATTACCTGCCCTTTATGTGGTAGTGGTCAGGGCATACATGGTACAGGTATTTCAGAAAATCCACATAAACGAGGGCACTTGAAGTGCTGGAACTGTGGCTTTTCCGGTGACATATTGGACCTGATACAAAAGGATCATGGAGTGGGTTACAACGAAGCTTTAGAAATGACTGCCAATAGTTTAGGAATAGCAATAGATGCATATTCTCCTCAGAGGCATCCTGAGAAGCCGCTAGGCAGTTTTGAAAAGGACAGTGTAGAAAAGTCCGCTGAAACTATTGAAACGGCAACAGAGGGCACTAATGAGGCTGAAATTGATTATACAAATTACTATAGGGAGTGCAAAAAGCATATTAATGATGCTGCTGCAAAGGAATATTTATCCTTTAGAGGTATAAGCGCAGACGTGGCAGAGCGTTATTGGATCGGATATGATGTTAAAACAAAATATCTTATCATACCTGCAACTAATTCTTTTTACATTGCGAGAAATACCGATAAGAGCGATAAGAGGCGGTATAAAAACCCAACAGGCGTGCCGATTGAATTATTTAACAGTAAAGCTTTATATAACGACGCTGGACGTCCTGTATTCGTCGTAGAGGGGGCAATTGATGCCCTCTCTATTATAGAGGCAGGGAGCGAAGCAATAAGCATTAACAGCACCAGCAATGTAAGGAAATTGCTGAAAACGCTGAAAGAGAAAAGGACCGATAACACCTTGATAATATGCCTTGATAATGACGAAGCAGGCAAATGTGCAAGCGATACGCTCATAAGCGGCTTGAGAGAGCTTAATATAAGCCACGTGCAGGTTGATATAAGCAAGGGGTACAAAGATGCAAATGAGGCATGGACAGCAGACAAGAAAGCCTTTTTATCAAGGATAACAGACATACAAAGCAAAAAAACATCAAGACCGGACAATGTAACCGCTTATATCGACTCTCTTATGCATAGCGAAATAGAGAATTATAAACTGTCAACAGAAAGAAAGACCGGATTTGAAAATCTTGATAATAAGATTGGCGGCTTATACAGCGGTTTATATTGCATAGCTGCAACCAGCAGTTTAGGAAAAACCACTTTTGCAAATCAAATGGCAGATCAGATTGCAACGTCCGGCGGTGATGTTATTTATTTTTCGCTGGAACAAAGCCGATTAGAATTAGTAAGTAAGAGTTTAGCCAGGTTAACCGCAAGGAATGATTTAAGCACTGCTGTAACATCATTGGATATCAGAAAAGGTTGTACTTCTGAGGCTATAATAAAAGCCGTTAATCAATACAAAGAGGCTGTTGCTGATCGAATTTCAATAATAGAGGGCAACTTTAACTGTACGGTATCTTTTATTGATAACTATGTGAGAAAGTACATAAAAAAGACCGGATGCAAGCCAGTGGTTATCATAGATTATCTGCAGATATTGCAATCTTCAGAAAGTAATGGCAAAAAGCAGACCATTAAGGAGCTGGTAGACAGTTCTGTGACAGAATTAAAGAGAATAAGTCGGGCGCTGAATATAACTATTTTTGTAATATCAAGCGTGAACAGAGCTAACTATCTAACTCCTATCGACTTTGAAAGCCTTAAGGAGAGTGGAGGAATAGAATATACATGTGACGTTATATGGGGCTTGCAATTTCAATGCCTTAACGATCCATTGTTTGACGATCCGAAGAAAGCGAAGGAAAAAAGAGAGAAAATAAAGCAGGAAAAAAGGTCCTCAATACGAAAAATAGAGCTTGTATGCTTGAAAAACAGGAACGGAATAGCAAATTTCTCTGTCGATTTTGATTATTATCCTCAGAATGAGCTTTTTGTTCCGGTATATGACAAGTCAGAGGAAGCGGAAAGCCTCCCTTCTTGGGTATCACAAATAGAAAACAAAGGTAAATGATACAAAAAGGGAATGATAAACCATTACGGAATATGAACGAAGCCGAGGAGTTTTATAATGTTCTTAGACAACGTGGAAATAAATAATAATATAATATCTGCTGATTACTATTATCCTGATGCAAAGGAAGATGTAGGACATATCGATTATAGTATTGATGAAGATGAATTTGTTAATGTTAAATATACCAAGAGAGATGCTGATAAAGAGATAAAGTATCCTGTTGGATTACTTATCAATGCGTTTCGCAACATGGTTAAGTACAATAGGTACCCCAAAACATATCGGTATATCTGGTATTAATTTCACAAAAGGAATGATAGAAAAAGATGGCAGAAATATATGAGGATTGGGCTTCGCC
>JAIKZC010000321.1 GCA_024682575.1 Lachnospiraceae bacterium
GTCATACCATAGCTTGCAGGACCTGCAGCCATGTTATCAGGATGAAGTGTACGTCCTGTACCACCGCCTGAAGCAACTGAGAAGTACTTCTTGCCAGCTTCGATACGCTCTTTCTTATATGTACCTGCAACAGGATGCTGGAATCTTGTCGGGTTGGTTGAGTTACCGGTGATGGAAACATCAACGTTCTCATGCCACATGATTGCAACACCTTCCTGAACATCGTTAGCACCATAGCAATTTACAAGTGCTCTAGGGCTCTTATCATCCTTAGAATAGCACTTTCTGAAACTCTCTTTAAGTTCACCTGTGAAATAGTCATACTCAGTTTCAACATAAGTAAAACCATTTATACGTGAAATGATCTGAGCTGCATCTTTTCCAAGACCGTTAAGGATAACACGAAGAGGCTTCTGACGAACTTTGTTAGCCTTCTCAGCGATACCGATAGCACCCTCAGCAGCTGCAAATGACTCATGACCTGCAAGGAATGCGAAACACTCTGTATCTTCTTCAAGAAGCATCTTACCAAGGTTACCATGGCCAAGACCAACCTTACGTCTGTCAGCAACTGAACCAGGGATACAGAAAGACTGAAGTCCCTCACCGATTGCTGCAGCTGCCTCTGATGCCTTGCGGCAGTTCTTCTTGATAGCGATAGCAGCGCCTACTGTGTAAGCCCACTTAGCATTCTCAAAGCAGATAGGCTGAATATTCTCGATAAGGTGATAAACATCCAGTCCTGCGTTTTTTGTAATCTCCTCAGCTTCTTTGATCGAGCTGATACCATATTCATTAAGCTTTGCGAGAATCTGCTTCTCTCTTCTTTCGTATGATTCAAACAGTTCCATTTACTTTTCCTCCTAAATTACTCTTTACGTGGATCGACGAATTTAACAGCGTCAGCAACACGACCATACTGGCCTGAAGCCTTCTTTAAAGCCTCTGCAGCATCGTCACCGTTCTTGATGAAGTCCATCATCTTACCAAAGTTTACATACTTGTAGCCGATGATCTCATCATTTTCATCTAATGCGAGGTCTGTAATGTAACCATCTGTAAGTTCCAGATATCTGGGACCCTTTTCAAGAGTACCGTAAGTTGTACCGATCATAGATCTGTGACCCTTACCAAGATCCTCAAGTCCGGCACCGATCTGGAGACCATCCTCTGAGAATGCGCTCTGGGTTCTTCCGTATACGATCTGAAGGAAAAGCTCTCTCATAGCAGTGTTGATCGCGTCACAAACAAGGTCTGTGTTAAGAGCCTCAAGAAGTGTAAGACCCGGAAGGATTTCAGCTGCCATAGCTGCTGAGTGGGTCATACCTGAACAACCAATAGTCTCAACAAGTGCCTCCTGAATGATGCCATCCTTTACGTTAAGGGAAAGCTTACAGGTTCCCTGCTGAGGAGCACACCAGCCTATGCCGTGAGTATAACCGGAGATATCCTTAATCTCCTTTGACTTAACCCACTTTGCCTCCTCCGGGATCGGTGCGGCACCGTGATGTACGCCCTGTCCGATGGGGCACATGTTCTTGACTTCTGTTGAATAGATCATTTTTAATTTCTCCTTTCCAGCAAATAAGAAGCTGTTACGGTTCTGTGAGCCATAACCATACAGCTAAACTTGCACGAGTACGAATAGTTATAAAACACGCCGTAGTTGAAAACGGCAGACTGTGTCCTATATAAAATTCACTCTACCGTTAATAATATACATTAAGATAAAAAATTTTACAATGAAATATTGATTAAAATTTCACAAAAACAAATTCTTTCTGCAAAAAAATTTCTTATAGTAATGTAAATCTCTCTTCCTCTAGTCACAATTCAGTCAATACGCAATTTAAATTGCAACAAACTTCTTTAATACAATTTGTATTCTTTTACGAGCATTCCAAAGAATTATTGAAGTAATTTTAAGCTTAATGTATAATTTGAATGGGGAAAAGGCAAAAAGAAAGGAATTAATACCCAAATCGTAATTATTTCAAATATCGTGCTGGATACTTTGCAGCATATTTACTGTTTATTCTAATTCCTATACAGTAAAAACATTATAATTAATTTGGAGGTTTATTATGGATATTAAAAAAACACAGGACGGCAGCAACTTAACCGTTTCACTTAGCGGAAGACTTGATACAACAACAGCTCCTGAGCTTGAATCCAGTCTTAAAGAAGTTCTTGGAGGTTTAACCAATCTCGTGTTTGATTTTTCAGCACTTGAGTATATCTCTTCAGCAGGACTCCGAGTACTTTTAAGTTGTCAGAAAACAATGAATAAGCAAGGGTCCATGAAAATCACAAACGTCAATGAAACAATTAAAGACATTTTTGATGTTACAGGTTTCTCAGATATTTTAACTATCGAGTAATTGTGAGGTTGGAAGGCATGGCAAAAAAACTGACTACGATTGCCGAGGTGGAAAAACTTGATGACGTACTTGCTTTTTTGGACTCCTTCCTTGAAGAAAATAACTGTCCTCCGAAACCTCAAATGCAATTGGACGTAGCTTTAGAAGAAATGTTTATTAATGTAGCTAATTATGCATATAGTCCTGAAAAGGGTGATGTATGCATTGAGATCGAATCATCGGATAATAAAAATGGTGTCATTGTTACACTTACAGACTCCGGCGTTCCGTATAACCCACTTGAAAAGCCGGATCCTGATATTACGCTTTCTGTTGCAGAGCGACAGATCGGTGGTCTTGGTATTTTCATGGTCAAAAAAAGTATGGACGAAGTTTCATACGAATATAAGAACAATCAAAATATTTTCAAAATGAAAAAATTCTGGTAAAAAAAGAATCCGGTAATCATTGCCGGATTCTTTTTTATATTTAACTACTCAATTCAATTTATAGTAAGCACTTTATAGTCTTTATCTTCCACTGCTTTTGTTAGAACTGCATCATCTACCTCATTTGAAAGTGTTATTACGGCTGTACCCTTCTCATGACTTACCTCAGCAGAGGTTACACCATCAACTGATTCAAGCGCTTTTTTTACTGATGCTTCACAGTGCCCGCACATCATTCCCTCAATGTTCATTGTCTTTGTCATTTGTTTTTCCTCCATCGTTATGATTTTTTTATTGATATCATCTATAATCCTATCAAGCTTTGCAGCATCTGACTTTCTCTTAATTTTTTTATCTTTTGAGCTATCATGTATTTTTACAAGATTAAGTCTTAATGCATTCATACATACTGTAAAACTCGATAAACTCATTGCCGCAGCTCCGATCATCGGATTCATTGTCCAGCCTGTTATAGAGCTATAACATCCCGCTGCCAACGGTATACATATAATATTGTAAAAGAATGCCCAGAAAAGGTTCTCATGAATATTTCTGATGACTGCACGACTAAGTCTTATTGCTGCAGAGACATCCTTAAGACTGGAATTCATGACTACCAGATCTGCACTATCTATTGCAACATCAGTCCCCGCTCCTATAGCTATTCCAATATCCGCTGAAGTAAGAGCAGGCGCATCATTTATTCCATCTCCTGTCATAGCTGTTCTTCCAACTGATTTCATCGAACTTATCACCTCAGCCTTACCATCCGGAAGAACACCTGCCACAATATTATCTACTCCTGCATTTGTTCCTATAGCAGCTGCTGTCTTTGCATTATCTCCTGTCAGCATAACTACTTTAAGCCCAAGATCTTTAAGCTCCCTGATTGCCTCCGGGCTCTCTTCTCTTATAACATCTGCAACAGCTATTATTCCCAGAAGTCTGTCATTCTCTGCAAATATAAGAGGTGTTTTTCCTTCACCGGCCAGTCTTTCCGAGACTTCCTCCATTTTTTTGTCTATAAAGCGGCTTATCTCGGGCATTTTAATATTTCCGCCGGATATCGTTCCCTTTTCATTTTTTGCCTTAAGACCTTTGCCGGGAATATTCTGAAATTCACTCACTTCAAATCCTATGATCGAATTTTCCTCAGCATAATTAATAACGGCCTTTGATAAAGGATGTTCACTTTTTGCCTCCAAACCGGCAGCTACAGATAAAAGATAAGCTTTATCAACACCCTCTGCATTGATTATATCTGTAACTTTAGGTTCACCCAGAGTGATCGTTCCTGTCTTATCAAGTGCAATATTCTCAAGCTTTCCACAGCTTTCAAGCGAAGCTGCAGTCTTAAAAAGTATACCATTCTTTGCGCCTACGCCATTTCCAACCATTATTGCAACAGGTGTTGCAAGTCCAAGTGCACATGGACAGCTGATAACAAGCACTGAAATAGCTCTCGCGATTGCAAAACTTGTTGTCTGGCCAAGCAAAAGCCATACAACAAAAGTTATAACTGCAATCAGAATTACTGCAGGCACAAAAATTCCGGCAACTTTATCCGCAATTCTTGCAATTGGAGCCTTTGTCGCCGCAGCATCACTTACCATTCTGATTATCTGAGATAGAGTCGTATCTTCTCCTACTCTTTCTGCTCTGCATTTTAAGAAACCTGAGCTATTATTTGTTGCCGCAGAGACCCTCATTCCCGCTTCTTTTTCCACAGGAATGCTTTCACCGGTAAGTGCAGATTCATTTACCGCACTGTTTCCCTCTATTACGATACCATCTACCGGTATATTTTCACCTGGTCTTACGATAAAAATATCTCCTACTTTTACATCTTCTATTGAAATTTCAGTTTCAATTCCATCTCGTTCCACGACAGCCGTAGAAGGTCTCAACTTCATCAGGCTTTTTAATGCGTCCGTTGTCCTGCCCTTACTAATAGCCTCTAGAAGTTTTCCAACTGTGATAAGAGTAGGTATCATAGCCGCGGTCTCAAAATACAGATTCATTGAGTATTTCATAACCAGCTCATGATCACCCTCTCCCATTGCATATACCATGGCAAAAAGTTCCACAAGGCTATATCCGAATGATGCCCCGGATCCAAGTGCCACAAGAGCATCCATATTAGGAGAGAGCCCAAAAAGCGACTTAAATCCACCGATAAAGAACTTTTTATTGATATACATTACAATTATTGCCAGAAGCATTTCAACTATTGCCAAATCAGCCGGATTCTCAAATACTTTCGGAACAGGAAATCCCAGCATGTTATGCCCCATTGAAAAATACATCAATACGAGAAGAACGATCACTGATCTGATAAGTCTGTTTTTTAATACCGGCGTTTCTGTATCCTTAAGTTCATCCTCGCCTTTATTTTTTTCACTGGCTGCTGAAGATGCACCTTTTTTTTCTGCACCATATCCTGCTTTTGTAACAGCTTCTATTATCTGTTTCTCATCTGCCGTACCTTCAACCCCCATAGAATTAGTAAGCAGACTCACAGAGCACCCACTCACCCCGGGAAGATTTGAAACAGCCTTCTCAATCCTGGCGCTGCACGCTGCACAGCTCATACCCGTTATTTTATATTGTTCCATGATCGACCTTTCTTTATCTTATATATTTTAATCGTATTCTATACCCCAGTACGGTATATGTCAAGTTGAAAGCATATAAAAAATCCCCGGATCAGAACCATTGCAAATTCTATCCGGAGATTTTTAACTTTTGCCTAAACTAAAAAATGTTTATCCGAAGTATACAACTTCTTCTTTTGGTGCTTCAGCCGGCTCTATTGATTTTGCACGAAGAACCGGAGCCTCCTGACCATAGGTTTTGCTGAATGCGGAATCAAGCTCAGCAGTTACCGTAACAACCTGCTTTTCTTTAAGTTCTGATACTCCCTCATACTTACATGGGAATCCTACAAACTGTATATCAGCTGCACAGCAGGTCATTGCAAAACGTCCCGGAACAAAGACGTCTTCCTTTGCCTTTTTAGGCTTGTATACTACGCCCTTGAACTTAAACACTTTGCCCTTGTATTTTTCTACGTTATCAAAGCAATCCATATACCATATACCGAAGTCATCATCCTCGACTTCTATTACTGATGCATTGATATCATAGGGAAGTTCTTCCTTAACATCATTGTTGATCTGTCCATCTGTCATCTCAAAAATGACCTGGGCACGACGATTCTTTGCTCTGGAGGTTCTTTTATAAGAAGCCAGATCCATATCCTCAGTACATCTGTTAAAACAGATAAGATCAGCGTACTGGAACTGATTTATCATCATCATTTTCATATTGGAAAGATATGCCTGGTATGTCGATGCGTCTACCAATGCTATAGTCTCACCTATAAGCCATTGATCAGGAAGTGCCTCTATCAGATTATTCTGATCCCAGGTACCATTCCATTCCACTATTACCGTATCCGGCTTGAGGTCTCTTTCTATTTTTTCAAATGCCTTGAGATTTACATCTTCTTCATTTTCAAAATTGTAAACCTTAAATTTATTCTTTTTGAGAAGTTCATCGGAAATTTCAACTTCACCCTCTTCGCAAACAATAAGAGCCTTTTTTCCGCCTTCCTCAAACTGGCCTTCCTTCATAGTTTCTTCTATAAAGCTTGTTTTACCGCTTTCTAAAAATCCGGTAAAAATATAGACTGGGATCTCTCTTTTCTTGAACATCTTAAATAACTACCTTTCTAAGCCTTAAACACCAAAAAGTTCCCTGATCTTATCTTCTTTAAGTTCAGAACCTATAACACAAAGTCGTCCGGTGTAATCTGCAGAACCATGTCTTATCTCATATTCACCGGGAGTAAGATCAAAATGAAGCCATTCTGAGCCCTCGTTCATAGGAACATAGCCCTTTGCACGAAGAATGATTCCATATTCATTATTCTCTGTCTTAGCAAGAGCCTCAAGAATTGTCTTAAGTGCTTCCTCATCAAATTTGTGGGAAGTTTCCTCTCCCCAGCTTGTAAATACTTCATCTGCATCATGATGATGGTGATGACCGCAATGGCAATGCTCACCATGCTCGTGGTGATGCTCATGCTCGTCCTCATCATGGTGGTGATGATGCTCGTGCTCATCCTCATCATGGTGATGATGATGCTCGTGCTCATCTTCATCATGGTGATGGTGCTCATGCTCATCTTCATCATGGTGATGGTGGTGCTCATGTTCTTCTCCGTCATGATGATGGTGATGATGCTCATGCTCATCCTCGTCTGCATGCTTTGCAAACTCCTCTAACATACTATCAACAAGAGTATGTCCGTTTTCCATAGCAGCAATTATCTGATTACCCTTTATATCATCCCAGGGAGTTGTTACGATAACCGCTTCCTTATTATGCTCACGGAGAAGCTTCTCAAGCTCGTCCATCTTACCGTCTTTCATATTCTGCGAACGGCTGATGATAATTGTTCCGGCACTTTCAACCTGATTATTGAAAAATTCTCCGAAATTCTTCATATACATTTTTGCCTTATTACCATCAACAACAGTTACAAGGCTGTTAACTACAAGTTCAGCAGAACTGTCAACATTTTCTACAGCTCTTGCCACATCAGAAAGCTTTCCTACTCCTGAAGGCTCAATTATAATACGTGCCGGATGGTATTTATCTACTACTTCTTTTAAAGCTTTACCAAAATCTCCAACAAGTGAACAGCAAATACATCCTGAATTCATCTCTGTAATGTTGATACCGGCATCCTTTAAGAAGCCACTGTCAATACCGATCTCGCCAAACTCATTCTCAATAAGCACTACCTGCTGACCGGCAAAGGACTCAGCTATAAGTTTCTTTATAAGTGTTGTCTTACCTGCTCCAAGAAATCCGGAGATAATATCTACTTTTGTCATTTGATCTTTCCTTTCTTACTCATTCATCATTTCTTCAATTTTATCAAGTATCTCGTCCCGCCCTGTTTTTTTCAATGCGGAAAATGTAAAAAATGTGTTTGAGATTTCTCCTCCGAGCGTTGATTTTATGCTGTTTTTTGCACGTTCAAGCTCATTTTTCTTAATTTTGTCGCTTTTTGTTGCAACAATTATAGGATGGAATCCTGCCTGAACCATCCATTCATACATCATAACGTCATCTTCATTAGGCTTCCGGCGAAGATCCAGCAATAGAAAAACCGCCTTAAGCTGTCTTGAGCCAGTAAGATAGCCCTCTATCATCGGTCCCCATTGCGCCCTGAAATCTCTTTTTACTTTTGCGTATCCATATCCCGGAAGGTCAACAAAATAAAATGCATCATTAACCCTGTAAAAATTCATAGTCTGGGTCTTGCCGGGTGTTGATGATACACGAGCCAGAGCCTTTCTATTTATCAAGGCGTTTATCAGCGAAGATTTACCAACATTACTGCGGCCGGCAAAAGCAAACTCAGGCAGATTATTTTCCGGCAGCTTTTTTGTTGTTACTCCGACTACGGTTTCCAATTCGACGTTCTTTATTATCATCTGAATCCTTTCAAATCATTTTACTGCTTTTTTTGTCTTCGGAAGTTTTACCATTGCATTCGCAAGAACTTCGCTCATATCGCTCATAAATTTGATATTGACCCCATCTTTTATTTCTTCGGATATTTCATCAACATCTCTCCTGTTTTTATCAGGTACGAGCACAGTATAAATCTTTGCGTTCTTTGCCGCAAGAATTTTTTCTCTTAAGCCACCGATCGGCAGCACTCTTCCCCTAAGGGTTATTTCTCCGGTCATTGCAACATCACCCCTTGCAGGAAGCTTCGTTACTGCCGAAAAAATTGCTGTAGCCATTGTCACACCGGCTGAAGGACCATCCTTCGGCGTTGCACCTTCCGGAATATGAATATGAAAATCATGGTTCTTATAGAAAGATGATGCTATTCCATATTCATCACTGATCGAACGTATATAAGTCATTGCAGCCTGAGCAGACTCTTTCATTACATCTCCAAGCTGTCCTGTAAGCTGCAGCACACCTTTTCCCGGCATAATATTAACCTCTATTTCGAGCGTAACTCCTCCTACAGAAGTCCATGCCAGTCCTCTCACAATTCCAACCGTATTCTTTCCGGCCTCTTCCTCCGGAAAATATTTTATATTTCCTAAAAATTTAGTCAGATTTTTATCTGAAACAGAAACCGACTTCGCCTCACCATTATAAATAGTTTTAGCTACTTTACGGCATATTTCTCCTATTCTTCTTTCTAACGAACGCACTCCGGCTTCTCTGGTGTATCCATCTATAATGGCATGCAGAGCCTTATCTGAAATCCGAAGATTTGATTTTTTCAGTCCATTCTTTTTAATCTGCTTTGAAACCAAATGTTCTTTTGCAATATGAAGTTTCTCGTTTTCCGTATAGCCGGAAACCTCAACAAGCTCCATCCTATCAAGAAGTGGTCGCGGAATACTCTCCGTAGAATTTGCTGTAGCAATAAAAAGAACATTAGAAAGATCTATAGGAATTTCAATATAGTGATCCCTGAACTCTTTATTCTGCTCTGAATCCAGCACCTCAAGAAGTGCAGATGCTGTTGCACCCTGATATTCCGTACTTACCTTATCAATTTCATCCAACAGAAAAAGCGGATTGTTTACTCCTGCATGCTGAAGACCTGATGCGATCACCCCGGGCATTGCACCAATGTAAGTTTTTCTGTGGCCTCTTATTTCAGCTTCATCTCTTACACCACCCAGAGAGATTCTAATATATTTTCTACCAAGTGACTCTGCAATTGAACGTGCAATAGAAGTCTTTCCGGTTCCGGGAGGGCCTACCAGACATATTATCGGACTCTGTCCCTTTTCAGTCAGATTTTTGACAGCAAGGAACTCCAACATTCTTTCCTTTACTTTTTCAAGCCCGTAATGATCTCTCTCAAGAATATTTTTTGCATTTTCAAGTGATTTATTCTCTTCACATGAAGTATTCCATGGCATTTCTAAAAGAGTTTCAATATAAATCTGCTCTACTCCGCTTTCTGAAGATCCTGAAGGTGTATTTCTGAAACGATCTATCTCTTTTCTGATACGTTCCTTGACCTCATCGGATGCATTCAGCTTTTCACACTGTTTGAGATATTTGTCAGCATCATCATCTGTATTTTCTTCACCAAGCTCTTCTCTTATATAGTGAAGCTGTTCTCTCAGTATATAATCCTTTTGATCTTTATTAACACGAACCTGAATTTTTTCTGCCAGATCATTTCTTACCCTGGCAATTTCAGTCTCATTTTCCAGTATTTCACGAACTACTTTATATCTGTCTCTGACATCATAAGCTTCGAGCACTCTCTGCTTTTCCGTGAATTCAAGAGGCATATTTGCTATAACAATATCACAAAGCTGTCCCAGGTCCTTAATGGAATTCAGCTGTTTTTCGAATGACTTACCTACTCTCGGAAAATATGAAATAAATGTTGAAAAGCGTTCCTCAATATCTCTGCACATTGCTTTATTTTCAGCAACGCTTAGAGGAGTCTCTTCTATAAATGTATGAACCTCGGCTACCTCATAGTCATCCTTATCACTAAGACTGATTACCTCAGCTCTTTCGATAGACTCAACCATTACACGCATCTCATTATCCGGCATTTTAACTATCTGTCTTACCTTGGCAATAGTTCCAATTTTATAAATATCTTCAAAAGCCGGCTGCTCTGCGTCTTCATTTTTCCTTGTAACTATAAATATTTCCTGACTCCCCAACATTGCTGCATTAACGCCGCTAAGTGAGCCACCACGCTGGAGATCAAAATGGATTATAACGTCAGGCAATAATGTCATGCCGGCAATTACCACGCACGGCAAAGTCTTTACGTTTTTTGTCATTTACTTTTCTCCCTGTTTTATTTTATAAATGCACAGAAGGCGACCACTCTCCAGCGGCCGCCTTTTATGATACCAGATTTTAATTTATCTGGCTTTTTTTTCTTTTTCCTCAAAATGAACCACTAAAGGAGCGCTGGTCCCCTCTACTGCCTCTTTTGTAACGATAACCTCACATATTGTCTCATCTGACGGAACAGTATACATAATATCCGTCATTACAGACTCGATGATAGAACGTAATCCTCTTGCTCCGGTATTTCTCTCAATAGCTTTGTCAGCTATAGCTTCTACCGCAGCATCTTCAAACTTAAGCTTTACATCGTCAAAATCCATCATTTTGACAAACTGTCTTGTGATTGCGTTTTTAGGCTCTGTAAGAATACGTACAAGTGCATCTCTGTCAAGATTATCAAGAGCAACGTTTATAGGCAAACGTCCTACGAGCTCCGGAATAAGACCAAATTTTGTCAAGTCCTCCGGAAGAACCTTATGGAATGCTTCTCCAACACTTTCCTCTTTTTTCTTTCCGAGTTCAGCGTTGAATCCTATTGACTTTCTATCAAGTCGGGTCTCTATAATATTATCGAGTCCCTCGAAGGCGCCTCCGCATATAAATAGGATATTAGTTGTATCAATCTGTATGAGTTCCTGATGAGGATGTTTTCTGCCTCCCTGCGGAGGAACAGATGCAACAGTTCCTTCTAATATCTTCAAAAGTGCCTGCTGTACACCTTCACCTGAAACATCACGAGTGATTGAAACATTCTCACCCTTTCTGGTTATCTTATCAACTTCGTCGATATATATAATACCAATCTGGGCTCTTTCAACGTCATAGTCGGCCGCCTGAATAAGCTTCAGCAGAATGTTCTCAACATCTTCTCCAACATAACCTGCTTCTGTAAGCGATGTAGCATCTGCTATTGCAAAAGGTACATTAATAATTTTTGCAAGTGTCTGTGCAAGAAGAGTCTTTCCTGAACCTGTAGGTCCAAGCATAAGAATATTACTCTTCTGAAGCTCTACATCAGAATCATTTGAAGACATGATTCTCTTATAGTGATTATAGACTGCAACAGAGAGTACTTTTTTTGCTTCCTCCTGACCTACGATATAATCATTAAGAAAATCATGGATTTCTCTGGGTTTTAAAAGGTTTATATTTGAAGGACCAAAGCTTGTACTTACTTCATCCTCCATCTCTTCTTCGATGATATCAGCACATATAGCTATACACTCATCACATATATAAGCTCCATTTGGACCGGCAATTAGTTTTCTTACCTGATCCTGAGTCTTATTACAAAAAGAGCATCTTACCTTCCCATCTGAATTTTTTGCCATTTATTCCTTTTCCTTTGCTGCTTCATGCGCTTTACGGCTGACTACTATCTCATCTATAAGACCATACTCTTTAGCTTCCTCAGCGCTCATCCAGTTATCTCTGTCTGTATCTTTTGCAAGATCTTCATAAGGTCTTCCAGTGTTTTCAGCAAGAATTCGGTTGAGTTTTGCCTTGGTCTTAATAATATGTTCTGCTGCAATCTCGATTTCTGATGCCTGACCCTGTGTACCGCCTGAAGGCTGGTGGATCATGATCTCGGCATTAGGAAGTGCATATCTTTTGCCCTTTGCACCGCCTGAAAGCAGGAAAGCTCCCATTGATGCTGCCATGCCTATACAGATCGTAGATACGTCGCACTTAACATAGTTCATTGTATCGTATATTGCCATTCCGGCAGTAACTGAACCACCGGGGCTGTCTATGTAAAAATGAATATCCTTGTCAGGATCTTCGCTCTCCAAAAACAGCATCTGTGCTACGACCAGTCCCGCAGTCTGATCATTTACCTCATCACCAAGGAAAATGATTCTTTCTTTAAGAAGCCTGGAATAAATATCATAGGCTCTTTCTCCGCGATTGCTGGTCTCTATGACGGTCGGAACTAACATTTTTTCAACCTCCGTTCATCCTTATTTGAGATATCAGTCCTTTTTCTCTGTTTCCTCAACATTTGCAAGAATAAGATCTACAGCCTTCTGCATTGCGAGGTCACTTCTTACGGCCTTGGTCTCTCTTTCTCCCATAACATCCTTAAGCTTATCGGCTTCCATGCCGTACTGCTTAGCCATCTTATCCATCTCAGCATTGAACTCATCATCAGTTGCTTCGATATTCTCAGCCTTAACGACTGCCTCAAGTACAAGTCTTGCCTCGATGTTCTTTCTTGCCTGATCTTTCATCTGGTCAAGAAGCTTCTCTCTTGTAAGACCTGTATACTTCATATACATATCCATTGAAAGACCCTGCTGCTGAAGTCTCATTGCATAATTCTCAACAAGCTGCTCAGCTTCTGTCTCGATCATAGCATCAGGAATATCCATCTTTGAATCAGCAACGATTGCCTTCAAAGCCTCGTCTTCCTTCTGAGCCTTTGCTTCAGCTTCTTTTCTCTCAACAAGCTTTTTCTTAAGATCTTCTTTATATTCAGCAATTGTATCAAATTCAGAAACATCTGATGCAAACTCATCATCTGCCTCAGGCATCTGCTTCTCCTTGATTGCCTTAACTGCTACTTTGAACATTGCAGGCTTACCCTGAAGGGACTCTTCCTGATACTGTTCAGGGAAAGTAACATTAACTTCACATTCCTCACCGATATTCTTACCAATAAGCTGATCCTCAAAATTATCGATAAATGAATGTGATCCGATAGTAAGATCATAATCTGTTCCCTTACCACCATCAAAAGCAACGCCGTCTACGAATCCTTCAAAGTCAATTGTAACAATATCCTTGTCCTGAACTGCTCTGTCAGAAACTTCAACGTTTCTTGCATTTCTTTCTCTCTCACGATCAACAGCTTCATTAACTTCATCCTCTGTTACATCAGTGTTGACCTTTGCTACCTTTACACCCTTATACTTTCCAAGTTCAACTTCAGGATTGAGTGCAACTTCAGCAGTAAAAATAAATGATTTTCCCTTCTCCATCTGTGTAACATCGATAGAAGGTCTTGAAACTATATCAAGCTCATCATTGCCCTCTACAGCTTCTCTGTAAGCCTGAGGAATGAGCTCATTGGCTGCGTCTTCATAAAATACGCCTGCGCCATACATTTTTTCAATAATCTGGCGAGGAGCCTTTCCCTTACGGAAACCAGGGATAGATATCTTTCCTCTATTCTTAAGATATGCATTCTGGACAGCCTTTTCAAAATCATCTGCCGATGCCTCTATCGTAAGTTTTGCCATATTATGCTCTAACTTTTCTACCTGTAAACTCATCTTTCTTCTTTCCTCCAACGGGTATTATTGCTTCTTTACTGATTTTTGCGTATGTATTTGTAAACCGCAGGCAAAATCCGTCCTTAAATCAGCTTTCTGCCCGAAAGTCTGCAAACTTCTTCCATTTACACTATCAGTCATAACTAAAATAGTATAACATAGCAAGTATAAAATATCCAGTTAAAATTATCTAAACTGTATCTGTGATTCTATTTCCCTTGCTTTTTCTTCTCCCATCAGCTGGGATATGACTGCTGAACCAAACTCGATGGCAGTTCCCATTCCTCTTGCCGTAACAAATCTTCCATCCGTTACAGCCCTGGCATCCGCTTCATATTCGGCGCCTTCGAGATATTTCTCATTTCCGGGATAACACGTTGCCTTATGACCTTTAAGAAATCCAAGCTTGCCCAGAACTCTTGGAGCTGCACATATTGCTGAAATGAATTTTCCATCAGCATCTGCCTTTTTCAGAACCTCTTCAAGTTTAAGGCAATTCTCAAGATTCACTGTTCCAGGACCGCCACCTGGAAGTATGAACATATCTATTTCTTCATAATTTACATCTTCGAATAATTTATCAGCCTCTACAACTATATTATGAGAACCATTTATATTAAGACTTTCCTTTATAGAAACAGTTGTCACTTCTACACCGGCACGCCTGAGCATATCTATAGGTGTCAATGCTTCTACTTCTTCAAAACCGTCTGCAAGAAATACTGCTGCTTTTTTCATTGTTCTTCTCCTTTATTGTTATTCTCCTAGTGCAAGATAAGAATTTTTATATTTATAATCCTCCGATACATCTTTACCGAACCATTCAGGACCTTCAAATTCATACGCTTCATTCTCACTGTCAAATTCCACTTCAACAACCATAAGCGGGCTTAGTTCACCTTCAAATACATCCAGCTCAGCGGTGAGTCCATCATCCAGTGGTATCAGATATCTTCTTTTTTTAATGATCCGTCCATCATGTTTATTCAAAAGCTTTTTATATGAATCAGCGTCCAGTGGAAGGTTATATTCTTCATGAGAGATCGCATTATTTCCGGGCATATTTCTTGAACCCTTATAAGTAAGATAATATTCTTCATTCTCTTTGCGTACCCTGACTGTAGGAGATGCACAGAGATAGGCCTGCTCTATCATGAGGCATCCATATTCCTCAAGGTTTTCCGGAAGTTTTTTTACAAGCCATTTTCTTTCAATTTCACGGTTTTGCAAAGAATCAGTTTTTTTATGATCAATCATTTCCATCTGTTCCCTCCACAGTGAATACAGAGTCTAAATATCAGCTAACTCATTTTATCATATCATAATCAGATCTATATGGTCAAAAAGAAAAGACCTCGGGAAAACCGAAGTCTTTTCAAAAATTCATGCGTAAATATTAATATCTGTTAGCGATAACCTTTACACCAGGTCCCATTGTAGGAGCAACTGAAATGCTCTTCATATACTGACCCTTAAGTGTGGAAGGTCTTGCCTTTGAAAGTGCAGAAATAAGAGCATTGAAGTTCTCTGTAAGCTGCTCTGCGCTGAATGATGCCTTTCCAACCGGTACGTGGATGATGTTAGCTTTGTCAAGTCTGTACTCAACCTTACCTGCTTTAATATCAGCAACAGCCTTAGTTACGTCCATAGTAACTGTTCCAGCCTTAGGGTTAGGCATAAGTCCCTTAGGACCGAGTACTTTACCTAAACGTCCTACGACACCCATCATATCAGGTGTTGCAACAACTACATCAAAATCGAACCATCCGTCATTCTGAATCTTCGGAATAAGCTCATCTCCTCCAACAAAGTCAGCGCCTGCTGCCTGAGCCTCATCAAGCTTTGCACCCTTAGCGAATACAAGAACTCTTACCTTACGGCCTGTACCGTGAGGGAGAACTACAGCGCCACGAACCTGCTGGTCAGCGTGACGACCGTCACAGCCTGTTCTAATGTGAACTTCTATTGTTTCATCAAATTTAGCTGTTGCAGCTTTCTTTACAAGCTCCATAGCCTCAGCGGGCTCATACTGCTTAGCGCGCTCGATGTTTTTAGCTGCCTCAACATATTTCTTTCCGTGTTTCATTTGTCAGCTCCTCCTTACTGTTCTACCTCGACACCCATTGATCTTGCAGTGCCGGCAATCATGCTCATAGCTGCCTCAAGAGAAGCTGCATTGAGGTCAGGCATCTTCAATTCAGCAATGCTCTGAAGATCTGCCTTTGAAAGAGTAGCTACCTTCTGCTTATTCGGAACGCCTGAAGCCTTCTGAATCTTGCAGGCTTTCTTAATAAGACCTGCTGCAGGAGGAGTTTTTGTGATAAATGAAAAACTTCTGTCTGTGTAAACTGTAATTACAACAGGGATGATATTGTCACCCTTATCTGCTGTTCTCGCGTTGAACTGCTTTGTAAACTCAACAATGTTTACGCCATGCTGTCCTAATGCGGGACCTACCGGCGGTGCTGGTGTTGCTTTGCCGGCTTGAATCTGTAATTTGATGTATCCTTCTACTTTCTTAGCCATAATGGCCCTCCTTGTATTATTTCGGCTAAAATCAGCCGTTTAGTGGTTGCGCGGGCGGAGTTCATCCCTCCCACTCTATCTCAAACTGTGCTTTATATAGCAACAATTAGCTACTATATCACAGTTTGTTCCGTTCGTCAAAGCTTTTTAAAGTTTTGAAATCTCGTCAAAGCTTATTTCAACAGGAGTCTCTCTTCCAAAAAGTTCAACTGTTATTGTTGCAGTTGCCTTATTCATATCCATCCTGCTGATTATTCCAACCGTATCTTTCCATACTCCGGCAACAACTGCTACCTTGTCACCAAGATCAAAGTCAACCTTCATAGTATCCGTATGAATTCCTAAAGGCTTCATTTCTTCATCTGTAAGCGGAACCGGCTTACTTCCCGGTCCTACGAATCCGGTAACACCCCGAGTATTTCTAACAACATACCATGTGTCATCATTCATGATCATATGAATGAGAACGTATCCGGGGAAGAGCTTTCTTTCAACTGACTTATGCTGTCCGTTAGCTCTGACTTCTGTTACTGTCTGAGTCGGTACTCTGACTTCAAGTATGGATTCCTGAAGATTTCGGTTTTCAATTGTCTTATCCAGGTTTGCCTTGACTTTGTTCTCATATCCCGAATAAGTATGAACTACATACCACTGAGCCTGTTCTTCTGACATAGATATCCTTTCACCTCATATTATTTAACAAGCATGTCGACGCCGTAAAGTACTGCCCTGTCTATGACAGCAATAAGAGCTCCGACTATAACGGAAACAATAACTACCGCTGTTGTCTGCTTTATAAGTGTTGGTTTGTCAGGCCAGATGATTTTTTTGAACTCAACCCTAACGCCGTCAAAAAAAGAAGGCTTGGATGAGTTTGAAGCTTTAGCACTTTCCTTCTTTGAAGCGGAAACTGCTGTGTTCTCTGAATCAGCCATTGTTAAAACCTCATCTTTCCGTCAGAATAAATTACTTGGTCTCTTTGTGAAGTGTGTGAGTCTTGCAGAATTTGCAATACTTCTTGATTTCCATTCTTTCAGGATGGGTCTTCTTGTCTTTTGTTGTGTTGTAGTTACGATTCTTGCACTCTGTGCAGGCAAGTGTTACTCTTGTACGCATGATGTTAATATTCCTCCAATGATCAAATAAATTTGCATTGTACAGCATTATTATACGCTCTGCCGCTCAATTGCAGACGAATAAAGTGCGTGCACTAAAAAAAGAGGCTCTGCCTCTCGCCTACACAATATATCATAAAAATCTTTTACAGTCAATGCAATTTTTTTATGTAAAAATATATATTTTGATAACTTTATTTTTACAGGAATCTACATTTACTGCAATAAAGCTATCAAAAAATATAAAACGGCAATAAAACACCGGCAGCCAGGAGATCTACCTTATGCTGCCGGTTTTGTTCTTGAATTTCCAAGTAAAAAATTATTCCTTATATATGTAATTTTTATTAACAAAAACCTGTAAAGAGCATTCCGGAATACATGCTTGTCATATATGGATTAGGAAAGTTTCCGCCCGGTTTTTTATATGCTACAAGCTTCTGCTTTGTATAGTTCATAGGATTAAGACTTATATCATCAGACTTAGAAATTATCGCAGATGTAAAGTCCTTTATAGCCCATAGGCTGTTCTCAGGATCATCCTCAGATGCACTTTCCGTAAGCACCTCATTATTTACCTGTATCGTACCGTCAGACATCATATCAAGTCCAACCTCACTTAACGGACGGTAGAAGTTTCTGCCCAAGCGGTTCATTTCAGTCATGATCTTATCCGACTGACCATAATTTTCCGTATATTCAGCAGCTCTTTTTATAAAATCATTATAAGCACCCGCAAGATGGTTGATATTATATGTAAGAGCCTCAAGGTTAGGCTTAAGACCTATATGTACATCCTGACCCTCGCCGGTAACAGTCTTTAATGTCATTTCAAAAGAATCATCTAATGTAAAAGTATTGGAATATGCCTCATATTCCTCACCGTTTATTGTAAAATGTGCATTGCTGGGCTCATGTGCAAGATTGTCCATTCCAAAGTAATCAACTGCCCCCCGCTTTTTACTCGTATTATTATCAGAAATCGAAAAATTCAACTTTGCATCAGAATTACTTCCGGTAGAAGTGCTTTCAAGTCTCAATGAAGTAAAACCTTCTTCAGACTCAACAACTGCAGCACGCACTCCAACATTTGAACGATTTATAAGTCTTGCGATCCTGTTTTGAATAAAGCTGTTAGTGTCGCCAATTCCAATTGCAAACTGAAATTCATAGTCTGTGCCATTTACGTCCATGTCAAATGAATACGTCCCGCTTTCCAGCTTTGTTGGTGAGTTCGGAAGATATCTTCCCATATTCACCTGCCCGGACGCAAGTTCTGTAACACTTATATCAAAAGATGTATCCAGACTATTTTCACCCTGTCCGGAAACGTTACCCACATAGCGGGCTTCAACAGCATCTTCGTTGTCTGATGATGCTATTTTTTGGTCGAGTATACTTGATGAATAATCCGGAGTAAGCGATGATATAGCCTTCTTGAGATCTCTTGCATCTTCTTTAAGACTGACTGCATACTTCTGAGACGCTCCGCTCGTATCAAGGAAATAAAGAGGAGCATCTTCCGACTGTTTAACTATTGTATTGTAGATTTCCTTAAGCTCTGTTTTCTTATGGGAATCAAACCGTCCGGATCTAACATGATCGCTGCCATATGTAGTCAAATAATTGCTATAGATATTAGACAACGCAAACGCAGACATCGGCTCCTCCTTTCTGTGCTTCCATGCACTAATAAGCTTTCCATAATATATATAAAAGCAAGAGCGATTATACAGATAATACAGATATTT
>JAIKZC010000403.1 GCA_024682575.1 Lachnospiraceae bacterium
AGACATTATTTTCATTCAATTCTCTTATTTCATCGATTTTATATTTTTTTAGACATTTTCCCATGTTTTCTTTAAGGAATCCGTCTATTTCATTTCCGGCTAAATCAATACATCCCCATATTGCCGACATATGTTACACACCTCTTATATTCAAGTATTCCCATCAATATATCTGATTATATCTTTCAGTGTATCCTTTTCGTCAGGTCTTATAACTCTGTAAATATCAACCTGATTAGCAATTCCAATACATTTAATCATATCTTCTGGTGTAAGCTTAAAATTCTCATGAAACATCCACTTGATAAAAATTGAGTCAGTAATAATCCTAAGCTTTTCAGCACCAGTAATTATTTCCTTTTTCAACAGCTCAACATCCTGTTTCTCTATTCTGTAAAAGCAATCAATTCTCTTGGCATCTGAACAAAAAACATCAATCCTCGGAATTTCAAATTTATTTTTGTCATACTTTACTCTTTTTAGCCTCTTCCTTTCCATTCCACTTCTGTCAACCTGATCATCACATAATTTTTGTGCAGGAAAAGCAGGATATGCCTTATATTCTCCGTTTTCATTTCTAATTGCAGTCACATCATCTGCTATCAGCTTTGCGCCTAAATTTATGAGTTCCGTTGTAAGAGTAGATTTACCGGCACCACTATTCCCAGAAATAATCATAGTTTTTCCTTTATAGAAAAGGCAAGCTCCATGCATCATTACATCCCCACGATACCATAAAAGTATTGAAAGGCACATTCCCGGAAGGAATTGCGCCGCATCATCAGCCGAAAGCCCTTCATTTTCAACAAAATTTATTTCTGATTTGTCATGAATCCAAAAAGAACCAACCTGATTCTTAAACCACATACCTCCATCATAAAAACCAACATTATGATTTTCAGTAATATGCCCTTCTATATCTTTTCTAATACCTCCATGAATTATCTTTATGTCTGTGTCTTTTTCCAAGCCCTCATCAGCTTTCACAAACTGATGAAATTCATAATCCGACTCCAATATCAAACCATATATTTTATAATAATACTTCATTTTACCTCTTCTTTCACTGTTAATCTTAGTTCCTCACTAAACCTCTGTATTCATCTCTTCTATTTCATCAATATTTCCATTCGGTATACGATACATTTCGTTATAAACTCGCTTCGGAGAATGATACTTTCCTGAATCCTTACCTTCTCTCAATCCATAAACCTCGTCAATGCTATATGGTAACTGCGGAAGGCTCTCCCTGCTTATTATAACAAAATAGTTATCAGAACCTTTTACTGTATCTGCAAATTCTTTGCTTCTTAAAAAAGCATTTCCTTCATCGGCAAAAAAAATCCTATTATTAAAAGAGCTCGTGAACAGCTTCCAGTTCTCTTCATTCAGAACTGTACAGACCTTTTCACATATCAGGGTAATACCGGATGAAGCAGGATTACTGTTGTACAATCCAAGCAAACGGATAAACTCAGATTTTCCTGAAGCACTATCTCCCCTTAATATAGTGATATTCCTGTTAATCACCATTTTATAATGGAGCTTGTTATTATATAAATTCAGCTCATATCTGCCAACCATATTAAAGATTCTGCCCTTTCAGATAGATTCTGTCATGCCATCATCAAGAAATCCGCCCATGATAACACTTTTTACAAGCTCTTTCTGTGACCTGACCGTTTCTCCGGTATTCATAATGCATATTTCTAATGAATTCTCTTCAAAATGCATAATATGTCCCAAACGAACCAAAACATCTTTCTCTTTTGAAATCTTAAGAAGCCATGATGCACAATTGTCCCCACATGCAGATGCATTATATACATGTGCCGAATCATGCGCTATCTGAATAAGTGTCTTAACCCCTCCTGACAAACGATTTATTGAAACAGAACCAAGAACAGGACTTATGAGCAAATTAGCATTAACAAGCTCTGATTTGTCTATATCCTTCACCATTTCCTTTGATAAACTATCTTCAAGCCAGTCGTCTTCATAAGTATTATCAAAATACAGATCCGGGTTATCTATATAATTATTTCCGGTATAATTACCGAAAAAAATACTCAACATAGCACTCCCTCTATTCTTCTTTCATAGTTAGTTCCAGTTCTTCTATAAGTTTCATTCTTCTTTCGCCAACACCGATTTTTTCGCCTACATCATAAAAATCATCCTTATGAAACTGTTTTTTTATGAGGAACTTTACCCCCCGGTGTGTCCATGCAACCGGCAATAATATAGGATGTTTTATTGCATATCCATATACTTTTGGTAATGCATGTACAGAGGGAAACATCATTGAAATCTGTCGCTTAAGTTTGGATTTAGGTACCGCTGCTTCACCTGTAAAATAGGATTCCATAGCACCCATAATCTGCCATCCCGCTTCTTTATCCATTATATTTCCAACATTAAGAAGATCCATTTTCAAATCTTCAATACCATCAATATTTCCCAACGGATGACTTTCAAAGACTTTATCAGTCATTTTTAAATCCCTGACACATATCATGAAGAATGTTTCCGTAAAGCAGGTATAGCCTAATCTTTTTATCTCCTTCCAAAATTGTTTAAAATCAATTTCATCAAAATTTTTATTTATAAAGAGTGTTATATCAATAAGATAACGAACACCTATACCATTTAAGCTAAAATGCTTGATAACGTGAAACAGCTGGTAAATAAGATGCTCTCTGGGCGCAAGCGTATATACTTCTATTCCACACGCATTTACCTTTATATTTTTCTGAGGAGAACTCAATTTTAACGATTTCAGTACCTCTACCCTAGGACCTTCATAATCCTCCCAAAGTCTTGTATGAAGTTCTATAGTATGATCAAATTTGCGATTTATATATACCTGAACATGCTTCTTCGACTCCTTATCATCCTTTGTATATCCGCAATCCCTGAGCAGCTGTTCTGCTGCATCTTTTTCCTCATCAGTGACAAGTATGTCACTGTCACAACTTACACGTTCAGTGTACTGTGGGTAAAGATCAGCAAGTACTACACCTTTGAAGAATACGAATTTCAGATTTCTTTTCTTCGATTCTTCATTTACAAGTCTTATAGCCTGATATTTTCTGAATTCACGGAGCGTTGCATATCGCACAAATCCGTCTATCTCAGAGATTTCCTTTTCTCCTGCAAATCCATAATCCGCATTTACGCTTTTCAAGGATCTATGCAGAAGTAAAGTCAGATTATTCTCAGCTATGTTCTTTCTCAGTTCTTTAAAATCGTCTTCTTTATTCCATCTCTTCTTTTCTTCACTTTTCGGATAAATGCTCTTCCTGCAAAGGTAAAAAAGATACTCTGTACTATTGTCTAACATTCCCTTATACTCCAAATTTGGCTACAACCGCCATTCCCTCACCGTTTCCGCCTGTCAGGTAAATCTGACCGCATCTTAGCCATGCGTGCGCCTTTAGCTTGCCATTCTCCTTAAATACTCCAAGATATATCGTAGAGGCTATTCCTTTCTCCATAAGTAATTTCCTTAAAGTCAGCGCCCTCACAAAGCACTTTGCCTCCCATGGCAGTCTGCATGTTATTCGGTTGACATGAAAGGCATAAAGCTTTGCAATTTTCAGCCGTTCAATGCTTTCCTCTTTTGCGCTTTCTTTCCCCCGCACGCCCAATCTTTTCTCAAGTTTTTCCGGAGAAAGCTTATCTACCAGAATCCTGTAATAAAAAGAGTAGATATACGCTTTCACTGTAACCAGCTTTTCGCCGTTTTCAAATATAAATGACCTGATATTCATAGCCTCACACAAATTGACTTAGCGTCTCACCCCGTTTTGCTTTTACTGTCCTTTACTGTTTCATGACAATTTTACTGTTCTTTACTATTAGTGTCAAATATCAAAAAATGGAGATTTGACTTTATATCGTCAAATCTCCATCTATAGTCTTAGTATCTCTTGAGTTACAGAGATCTGTTTCAATCTTCTCTTTTTCTTCTTGCAAGTGCAGCGATGATAGATACAATTGATGCACCTGACGCTAAAAGTATCGAAAGCCATACAACAATATTCGCACTGTCACCGGTGTTTGGTGTATCTCTGTCTCCAAGTACTCCTGAATCACCATCATCTCCGTCACTCTCCGGAGCTTTTTTGTCACCAAGGACAGCCGATGTCTTTTCAGCAACACTCTTTGAAGAAGAACTCTTATCAGAAGAACTGCTGCCAGAACTGCTATCCGATGAGCTATCGTCATTCTTTGTAACCTTAAGCTTGCCATAAACTTTCTTAATAGAATAGTTCGAAGCAATAGTATTTGACTTTAATGTATAGTCAAAAGTATTGTCACTTGATCCAACTGAAGTCTGACTTCCGGTCACGTCATAGCTTGCACCCTCGCCATCTGCGAAACCATCACCTGTTACAGTGATCTTATCGTTCTTAAGTGCCTTTCCGTTCTTCTCACGCTCCGAAGAACCGGATGTCATGACAACTTCCCTCGGAGAAACCGTAACCTTTGCAGCTGCCATTGCTGTATTGTGATTGGCATCCGATGCCTGAACCCAAACATTATAAACTCCTGCATCAGTAAACTTATTCTCAATTTCCTTTGAAGCCGCAGAATCAGCATAAATCTTGTATGAAACCTCATCACTGCCTGTTGCCTTGAACGATACTGCCGAATCAAGCGGAATGCTGTGTGACTTGGCATCATACATAAAGTTCTGATCAGCCACTGAAACCTTAAGGTTCGACGCCTTATTGATCACAAAGTCTCCCTTGTTGACTGTTACATTGTAGTTAGGGTTCTCAGTATAGTTCGCATTAAGTACATCATCATAAGAACCTGCCTTTTCAGTACTGTTTTCCCTTACTACCTTTATATCACCAAGGTCAGCTGCATTTACAAGACCCGTAACGCTATAACCCTTTACAAATACAGGATCAGACTCTCCGTAAATCTTCTGAGCATTATTAACGGTAATTACAGCATCCCTTTTTGTAACAGTCAATTTTCCGTTTACCTTGTTGATAACATTGAACATATAGTCATGTCCCTTGGTATCACAAGACACAACGTTCTCAGCGCTTCCCGCATCGGTAATTGTTCCGCTTACCGAAACCTTGATGCAGTCAGTTAAATCAACCGTAGTTCCTGATATAGTGTAATCCGAACTGGTAAGTGATTTACCATCATATACCTTCTCAGCACTGGCAGCTGATATAGTGATAGTCATCTTCGGATTTGCGGTCACAGTAACATCAATATTCTTTGTTACATTTTCAATAGCAGGTAATGTATAGCTGCCATCCTTTGCACCATTAAGGCTCTGGTCTACGCCATCAACCTTTACGGAAGAAATATAATATCCTGCATTAGG
>JAIKZC010000454.1 GCA_024682575.1 Lachnospiraceae bacterium
GGCTCTGCACCGGGAAATACTTAAAGACTACTGTACTCTAGTTCAGAGAAATTCAACTTCGTCCTATTCGCCAACAATGCAGAGAGCACTTGTTTATATTATACAGCATCTCTACGACAATGATCTGAGTCTGCAGTCCACAGCTGCCGCACTTTCAATAAATAAAAGCTATCTTTCCGCACTTTTTAAGCGCGAGACCAAAGTAACCTTTACCGAATACGTAAACAGCCGCCGTATCGAAAGAGCCATATTCCTCCTTAACACAACGAGCCAGCCAATCCAAGAGATCGCAGGCTCCTGCGGAATAAATGACGTAACCTATTTCACCCGCATCTTCAAGCAGGACAAAGGCATCACCCCAAGCCAGTACCGAAAGCTTATTACAGAGAAAGTATAGGGTGAAATTTAAAAAAAGTAAAATGACACAGAGTTTTACTTCTGCGTCATTTTATTTTTAACAATATTCTGTTGCGACTGAATCTAAATTTATTATTAAAAATTATTTATTAAGATATTTTGAAAATTCATCTGCTGAAAGTCCGGATCTCTTTACGGCCTCTGCTTCATCGATGAGTCCATCTTCAACCAGGGAAACAAGCATTCCGATACCTCCTTCACTGATTCCCTCTTGAAGAATATCATTTTTCCATTCTTCGACTGCTTTGCACATATCCAGTTTTTCTCCTTTCTCCGGCAATGATATATCAATCTTGGTAAATTCCTTTATCATCATAGCAGTATCATAATCCACATCTCTGTATTCATTGCTGTCAGTAAATTTTTGAGCAAATTTCTTTTTGTCACCTGCAACAGACAATATTTTAAGAAACTTTCCAACCCCTGTCTTAAAAGATGAAAAGTTATCTATTTCTGAAGGTATAAGCAAATTTAACCTATAATCTGGGATTACTGAGAGCAACTCCTGATCATTCAAATCAAACATCTCATGTAATGAACGTGCTGCATCCCATTTTTCTGTTCCAAGATATACTGTAAGCGTAATTACAGGTAAAAGCTTATCTGATTTCAGAAATCCTGATGTAAATTCAGCCTTACTTTCACCGTACTCTTTATTTTTTCTATGCTCATTGCTGATTTTCTTTATTTGATCTGCATAGTTTATCATATCATAAATGCCACATTTAACAGGCATCGCATAATTAATGTCTGATTGTTCTTCAATACCTATTATTACAACATAACATTCATCTTTTATTTTTTTACATACCTTTATCAGATCTCTCCATTTTTGGAGTGATAAAATTTTTCCGTGTTCATTCGCAAAACTGATAGTCTCAGTGCTGTCCTGTTCTTCAATATTTTCAGCTTTGATCACACTTTTTCCATCAAAGATCAAAAAATTACAAATATCTGAGAAACGCGAATTATCAGAAAAATATTCTTTGGCTTTATTATCTTTCTGTCCCATCATTCTCCTAATTTAATTATAATTCAGTTTTAGTTTTTTGAAAATAAAGTTTATTTTTTGGATTATCGCCTTGAATCGGCATTGATGCAGTCATACTGCAAAGAATACTGTTTGTATACATTAACATTTTATTATTTATAAGTAAAGTACAACTTCAATTAACAAAAACACATGACTTTTCGTCACTTCATTGCAGGAATCCGCATTTACTGCGGGTTCCTGCAATGAAGTGACCAAAACATATGACTTTTCAGCAGATCCTCGGTAAACCTTCGCCCTTTAGGATGCCGACTTCCCGCTCGGAGCCAATTTCGGTTCTGACTATAAGGCGACCGCGGCGGGATTCCTCGGCCTTCACCTCACCGACTATAACTGCGTCAGCACCATATTGGGAATTTCTGATAATTTCGAGAGCCCTCTCGGCGTCCTTCGCTGCGACCACAGCGGCGAGCTTGCCCTCATTTCCCATGTAAAGCGGTTCCAAACCGAGCATTGCAGCAAAACTCTTTACAGCGGCGCTCGCCGGGATATCCTTTTCATTGATGTAAAAACAGGTTCCAGAACTTTCCGCAAGTTCCTTCAAGACCGTCGCCAGACCGCCTCGCGTTATATCCCGCAAAGTATGAATCTCAACACCGCTCTTCAAAAGATTACCCACAATGTCTACGAGCGGAGCGTTATCACTTTCAATATCCGAGTCAATTCCAAGCCTGTCGGCCAGGATTGCAGAATGATGATCCCCGAGATTTCCCGAAACAATGATGATATCACCGTCTGATGCTCTCTTTGCGGAGATATCCTCTGCCGCCGGATCCAAAAGACCGACTCCTGCGGTATTGATATATATTCCGCCATTTCCATCTATAACTTTCGTATCACCGGCAACGATCCTGACACCTGCTTCCCGCGCTGTTTCCGCTGCCGATTTAACGATCCTTTTCATAAGGTCAATATCAAGTCCTTCTTCCAGAATAAATCCTGCCGTTATAT
>JAIKZC010000521.1 GCA_024682575.1 Lachnospiraceae bacterium
ATAATTCTCAGGCAGTGGGAACAGGAGAGGCATCTGATAGTTCAGCAGAGGCATCTTCTGAAGCTCAAAGCAGCGAGGCAGTTGAAACGGAAGCATCCGCTGAAAGCACAGAGGCTTCAGATGCATCAGAAGAAGGCGGAAGCGATAGTGCAGAATTAGCAGAGGCAGAAAGCATGGATGACAGCTTAAAAAATGCAGTAAACGGATTTAACTGGAAACTCTATGAGGCAGCGGGAGATGAGAATATTTTCTACTCAGCCTACAGTATAGAGTCTGCTCTGGCAATGACAGACCTTGGTGCTGATGGAGAGACAAAAGCTGCTATTGAATCTGCACTTGGAATAGAGGATCTCGAAAATTTCGAGCAGCAGTATAAACTCTATAATGAAAGTGAGAAGAGCGAAACAGCAAAACTTACAACAGCAAATTCTATATGGCTTGATAAGTCTCTGGCATTAGCTGATAATGCTGAAAATAATTTCTTAAAGCCTGCAGAGTTTTATTTCGGAGGGGAATTAAAATCAGTTGATTTTAAGAATGATACCGAAGCGGTTAAAAAAGAGATCACAGACTGGGTGAGCGAGAAGACTGAAAATTTAATTGAAGGATATCAATCACAGGCAGACAGTGAAACTATTGCAGATATCTTGAATGCGGTATATTTTTACGGGGAATGGCAGAACAAGTTTTCCGGAGATAATACATACAAGGAAGATTTTAACGGAAGCTCAGAAAAGAGCAGTGTGGATATGATGCATCTGGATGACTGCAGTTTCAGATATCTGACCGATAAAGATGGAATTACCGGACTGGCTGTACCTTACAGCAACAGCAATTTTGAAATGGACATCTTTATGAGTTCGGATGAGTCTAAAAATATTTCAGACGTATTTACAGGAGATCAGGCAGATGGAATTTTTGAGGCATTGGACAGCGCTGAGGAGACAGATGTAGAATTTTCAATGCCTAAGTTTACAATGGATCTTAAATTCGATGGGCTTAAGGAAGCACTTTCGGATATGGGTATGTCAGTTGCATTTTCAGACAATGCAGATTTTTCAAAAATTGCTGAAAATCTTATGATCTCTGACATAGCTCATCAGGCAAAGATCGAAGTAGATGAGGAAGGAAGCCGTGCGGCAGCGGTAACAGAAGAGATACTTAAGGTGACTTCCGCTATGCCGATGGAAAAGGCTAAGTTCAAGGTCGACCGACCATTCCTTTTTGTAATAAGGGATAAAGAAACTGGTGTGATCGTATTCACCGGAAGAGTAAATAATTTATAAAGATAAAAAACAGGCGGAATAAAATTTTCCGTCTGTTTTTTTTATGGTAATGCCGCTTATTAAGCGCTTTTCAGATATAAATGAACAGATAATATCTGATGCGTTTATATATTAAAAGATAAAATATTTATAAAAACCCTTGACTTAAAGTTCACTTTAAGTGTTATCTTATCTCCAATGTTAAATTTAACGCACAAAAGAGAAGATTATTAATTTAGGATATGCGGAGAAGGAATATCCGTTATATTAAGCAGGAGGTTTTTATGTACGATTTATTAAATACTGTAAACGGACCGGAAGATCTGAAAAAACTTTCAATTGATAAATTGCCGCAGCTTTCTGATGAAGTCAGAGCTGCGCTTATAAATAAATTGTCTAATACCGGAGGTCACTACGGACCTAACCTCGGTATTGTAGAGACAACTGTTGCTCTTCACTATGTTTTTAACTCACCCGTAGACAAGTTTGTTTTTGACGTATCTCATCAGAGCTATACTCATAAGATCCTCACAGGAAGAAGAGAAGCATATACAAATGCAGAGCACTTTGGCGATGTGACAGGATTTACAAATCCGAATGAAAGTGAGCATGATATCTTCACTATCGGACATACATCAACATCAGTTTCACTTGCTCTCGGACTTGCAAAAGCAAGAGATTTAAAGAAATCAGATGAAAATATCATAGCTATCATTGGAGACGGATCACTTTCAGGTGGAGAAGCACTTGAGGCGATCGATTATGCCGGAGAGTATGACAAAAACCTTATAATCGTTGTAAATGACAATGATCAGAGTATTGCTGAAAATCACGGAGGACTTTACAAGTCATTAAAGGCTTTAAGGGAATCAAACGGACAATCAGAGAACAATATTTTCAAGGGCTTTGGTCTCGAGTATCATTATCTGGAAGACGGACATGATACCGCTAAACTGGTTGAGCTTTTTGAAAGTGTAAAAAATATTGATCATCCGGTTGTCCTTCATATACATACAATAAAGGGTAAGGGACTGCCTTATGCTGAAAAGGAAAGAGAAAGATGGCATGCAGGCGGACCTTTCAATGTAGAAGATGGTTCACCTAAGGGAAGCTATACACCGGATACCACTGTATTTGACAATCTTAAAAATCTACTTGATAATAATGAAAAGGCAGTAGTCTTAAATGCGGGAACTCCCGGAGGACTTGGATTTACAAAAGCCGTCAGAGATGAATATGTAAAGAGAGGCCAGTTTGTTGATGTCGGAATTGCAGAGGAAAATGCAGCTGCAATGAGCTCGGGAATTGCAACTAATGGAGGAACAGCAGTATTCGGAACCTTTGCACCTTTCTTCCAGAGGACTTACGATCAGCTTTCTCACGATATCGCACTGAATAACAGCCCTGCAACAATGCTCGTACTTCAGCCGGGTGTATATGGAATGAATTCAAATACCCATATAGCACTCTGCGATATCCAGATGTTTGCGCATATTCCGAATTTCGTATATTTTGCGCCGACAAGCAGAGAAGAGTTTGAGCAGATGTTTAGATATGCTACAAGCCAGAAAGATCATCCTGTAGGAATCCGTACAATGCCGGCATTCCCTGTAAGCGGAAATGCTGATAATACTGATTATTCAGTCCTTACGAATAAGGTTGAGAAAAAGGGTGAAGGGCTTGCGATATTTGCAGTAGGTTCTCTTCTTCCGATAGCAATGAAGGCTGCTGAGATCCTTGAGAAAAAGACAGGCAAAAAGATAACTGTAGTTAATCCAAGATTTGTAAGTGGGCTT
>JAIKZC010000526.1 GCA_024682575.1 Lachnospiraceae bacterium
CTTCCGATTATTGCAGTTTTAATATGGTTTTTCTCTATTTCCTCAGCTGCAAAGCGATCAAGATAGGCATCCGAGATATAGTTTTCTATACTTGACCAGTGGATCGGGCTGCCTTTTATTCCCTGGACACAATTGCCTTCGCACTGGGCATCGTGATCGCAGACAAGTGAACATACTACGCTTAAAGGATTATTCTTAAAAAGCTCTCTGCCGGCTTCTTTGCTTTTTCCTTCAAGGAAAAGTTTTATCATTTCCGGGATCTCTGTCGAAACGGGACATCCCTGTTTGCATCTTGGATTTTTGCATTGTAAACATCTTTGTGCTTCTTTTACTACGTGTACCGCCAATTTGAATTCCTCCTGAAGATATATCTTTTATAAAATATAAATCTTATTCTATACGCTGTTTATGCGGATTTCAAGCGTTATTAATTTAACGTACTAAAGTGAGCAAATTTGATTTAAATCATTTAATTTCCGGCGCTAATTTCGTTAAATAATAAGTTATTTAAAATGATATGTTTTATTGGAAAAAAACTATGGGAATGATATAATGTACCCATGAGAGAACACAGAAGAAAAAGGAGAGGAGCGGCACTTGCGGTATATTCGATCTTAATAACTTTAGCATCAGTATTACTGCTTTTACTGTCGCTTTTTCTTGTAAATATAAAAAATAAAAATGAAGAAAAAATAGCAGAGACCGACCATGTGCTCGAGGAGGTCTCTGATAACCTTGTTGCGCTCGAAAAAGAGAATGAGGAGCTTGAAGCGGATAATAAATTTTTGAATGAAACATCAACAGGCGCGAAATTTCGCGCTAAATTAAAGAGCATGTTTCAGTCCGGTTCTTCTACGATTCAGGTTCTTAAATATCTCTTTCCCGATGAAATTGTTCTGACGGACGAGGGCAGCTTTTATTTTTACGAAATTTCGGATGATCTTAAGAAAAATTCGTACAAAGATGAAAATTTCATATTGAATGACAGCAATGAGATCGAATATGCCGCTGATGGCGAAACTATTTCAATAAAAGGCATAGATATTTCAAAACACAATGGCGAGATCGACTGGGAAAAAGTAGCGGCTTCCGGTGTCAAATTTGCTTTTATCAGATGCGGGATCAGGGGCTATGGATCCGGTGAGATAGTTGCCGATGACAATTTCCAGAAAAATGTTGAGGGTGCTGCAGCCAATGGAATACAGGTTGGTACTTATTTCTTCAGTCAGGCGGTTTCTGCAAATGAAGCCAGAGAAGAGGCAGAGTTTGTATTGAATTCGGTAAGCCAGCTCAGTATAAACTGTCCGATAGCAATAGATGTCGAAAAGGTAGAAGGGGTTGACTCCGTGCCGCGTACAAACGGGCTCAGCAGTGATCAGTATACGGAAAATGTGCTGGAGTTCTGCAACACGATTTCAGAGGCCGGATATACACCTATGATATACGGAAATATAAAGAGTTTTGCCCGCCTTTTGAATATGGATGAGCTGGAGGACATCCAGAAATGGTTTGCGGGATATGTTTCAGAGGACAGTATCAGTCCGTATTTTCCGTATGAATTCAGAGTATGGCAATACAGTTCAACAGGGAAAGTAGATGGCATAAGCGGTGATGTGGATATGAATATCGCTTTTTATTGAAAATTAGGGAAAGATACGAGAGATGTCAGACATAAATAATAACGAAAATGATGGGCTTGAAGAAAGAGAAGACCGTGAGGAGCGCAGAAAACGCAGAAGAGAAGAAAGGCGAAGGATAAGACGCCGAAATAGAAAGATAAAGATAATCCTTACAAGATGGGTTCCATTTGCATGTGTATGTATATTGCTGATCTTTCTTCTGGTCAAAGGGATATCAGCGGCAGCGGGACTGATCTTTAAGTCTGGGGATAAAGAAGCTGCTGCAACAGAAGAGATTTCCACTGATGAGGCAGCTTCTGTCTCTCTTGATTCACTTTCTGCAGACGAGGCTGTTTCTGAGGATGAAGTGCCTGTGGAAGAGCCTAAAGAAATACCGATATTAAATGCCGAGGCAGATGAGCGCACAGGTGCCGTGCCCGGTGAGGTTGTGAGTGAACATGCTGTCTTAGTGGCATTGTCCGAAAACAGAATAGTAGCAGGACGAGACTACAGTTCAACGATAAATCCGGCATCTATGACTAAGGTGCTTACAATACTTGTTGCGGCGGAAACAATGGAAGAGCGCGGTGACAGCGTTGATGATAAATTCGAGATCACGCAGGAAATTGAAAACTATAGTTATGTCCATGAATGCAGTAATGTAGGCTTTTCCGTAAGTGAAAATGTCACAATGAACGATCTTTTTTACGGAGCCATACTTCCATCCGGAGGAGATGCGGCTTATGCACTTGCAATTTATGCAGGAGGCTCTATGGAAGGCTTCGCGGATATGATGAATGCAAAAATGGCAGAGCTTGGATGCTCAGACTCAGCGCATTTTACAAACAGTATAGGTCTGTATGATGAAAACCATCACTGCACAACATATGATATGGCTCGCATAATGTATGCGGCGATGCAGAACGATTACTGTAAAGAAGTGCTTTCAGCGCATAAATATGTGACATCATCTACGCCGGAGCATCCGGAGGGAATCGAGCTTTCGAACTGGTTTCTGAGAAGAATAGAGGATAAAGACAGCGGCGGAACGGTGGTGGCTGCTAAAACCGGATTTGTGGTACAGTCAAAGAACTGTGCGGTAAGTTACGCGGAAGATTCCTATGGAAACGGCTATATCTGTGCAACAGGTGGATCCTCAAGCGCATGGCGCTGCATATATGACCATGTTGCTATTTATAAAAAATACCTGCCTTAAGAATGCAGTGTACAGTTTTAAAAACAATTGTCCGACAATTAAACGTGTATACCAAAAAATACAATAAATTTTCTGAAAATTCTTAATTTTTTATAAATTTCTGATATAATATCTATAAAATTATTAAAGAAAAGGAGTTTCGAAAATGGTTTGTATCATGAACGATTGCACAGGCAAAAATGAGCGAAGTATTCGTTTTATGCGTGCGCATGCGATTTTTTTATTAGAATAGCGCTATGACAGACAGTTATGTTTGTGTGGCGTTTTTCTTTTTCGAAAATTCGCAAAATATCAGTTTGAATTGTTTTTGACTGGGGAGAAGAAGACAAAATTAAGAACTGGTATATTTAGGGAGATAGTAAATAAAGGAGTATGAATTAGAAGGTTATCATAAATAGATGGATTTATCATAAATAAAAGGATACCTGCAGCTGCTGATCCGGCGCGATTAAGGGGAATTGATCAAATGCCTCCGGAACAGAAGACGCAGTTGACCTGAATGGGGGATCGTGCTTTTTATAACGCAAAAAAAATTTGTGCGAGAATATTTACAGCTCAAGAGACAGGGGTGAATCAAGGGCAGGTATATTCGTGGGGAATCGCATGAGTAAAAAGCTTATAAGGGCAGACGTGATTAATAATAGGATCAGTGCATAAAGTGAAATTGGGGAATTTCACTGCGCTATATAGGTCTTATTGACATGAGGGAGAAATAGTGTAAAAAATAATGAAACCCGATTCGTGGCTGGGGAGCCTTGAATCGGGTTTTTTTGTTTTTTAGATTAAAATTTTGAATTCTTACAAAAATTATTTAGGAAGCTTTACCTTAAGCTTAGCTTTATATTCCTTGCTTCCAAAGTAAACGGTTATTTTTGTTGAACCGGATTTTAACGGTGTGATGACACCGGTTTTCTCATCAATTACAGCAACACTTGTCTTAGAAGAGCTGTATTTATCAGGTGTTGAATAAGTTACACCGGTAAGCATATCTGATGCATTGATGGAAACAGTGCTTCTAACGATAGCTTTTTTCATTACCGGT
>JAIKZC010000032.1 GCA_024682575.1 Lachnospiraceae bacterium
GAATTTATGCCGATAGTAAATATGGTATCATCGGGATTCAGAATTATTATTGTCACTGTTGTTGTGGCCGGAGCTGCAGCAATTCTGTTGCCGGTGGAAGAGGAAGGTAAAAATGGATAACGTATATTTATATATTTTTGTGATGGCGATCGTGACATTTGCAATACGTGCACTTCCCCTTACACTCATCAGAGGAGAGATCAAGTCAAAAAAAATCCGGTCATTTCTTTATTATGTACCCTATGCGACCCTTTCAGCGATGACTTTTCCTGCAATATTATCTGCAACGTCTGACATTCGTTCGGCTGCGGCGGGGCTGATAGCTGCACTCGTTCTGGCAGTTATGAAGCGGGGATTGCTTATAGTTGCTACGGGGGCTTGCATCGCGGTACTGCTCGTGGAGATGCTGCCTATATGAAAAATCTGCTTTTATATGTGCTTTCTGCAAAACAGGCGCTCGATTACAAGGCTCTTTATGCTGATATGACCGAAAATTATGTAGAGCCGATGGAACCCGAGCCAAACAGCATGGTAAAACTGAGGTTTAGAACAGCATATAAAAATGTCGATTCGGTAAAGTTCATAAGTGATGACTGGAGAGCTGAAATGAAGTTCTCTGAAAGTGTTGAGGACTTTTCCTACTACGAGACAGAAGTCTGGGTGGGAGAGGAACCTTTAAGATACCACTTTGAAATAAAAGTGGGCAGAGTCGTTGCGGCCTATGATATGAACGGCGTTGTTAAGGTGAGCGAGGCAAATAATCCCTTTGTGCTCAATCCGAAGATATCAACTCCGGACTGGAGCAAGGGAGCCGTTATGTATCAGATCTTTACCGACAGGTTTTTTAACGGAGATGCAGCCAATGATGTTACAGACAGGGAATACCACTATATAAGCGGATATTCAAAGGCAATGCCGGATTGGGATGCGCCGCTGAATGCCATGGATGTGGGCGAATTTTATGGCGGAGATCTGGCGGGAGTAATACAGAAACTTCCATATCTTCATGGATTGGGCGTTGAAGTTATTTATTTTAATCCGCTTTTTGTGTCGCCATCGAGCCATAAATACGATTGTCAGGACTATGATTATATAGACCCTCATTTCGGAAGGATAGTATGCGATGATATATCCAGACTTCCGGAAGGAGATACTGATAATAAAGATGCGGCAAGGTATATAGCAAGAACTACGGATAGAAGAAATCTGGAAGAAAGCAATGCACTTTTTGCAGAATTGGTTGAGAAGGCCCATGATATGGGAATCAGGGTCATAATGGACGGAGTTTTTAATCACTGCGGTTCATTTAATAAATGGCTCGACAGAGAGTGTATTTATGAGGGACAGAGCGGATATGAGCCCGGAGCCTATGTTTCAGCAGACAGTCCCTACAGAAGCTTTTTCAGATTTGGAAAAGAGGACTGGCCCTATAATGTAAATTATGACGGATGGTGGGGACATGATACTCTGCCTAAGTTAAATTACGAGGGTTCGCCGAAGTTATATGATTATATAATGAAGATTGCTGCCAAATGGGTATCTCCGCCCTATAATGCAGATGGATGGAGACTCGATGTGGCAGCGGATCTCGGATATTCTGCAGAATTTAATCATAAATTCTGGAAGGATTTCAGAAAATCTGTAAAAGAAGCAAATCCGGATGCAGTGATCATTGCCGAGCATTACGGAGACCCTTCGGCATGGCTGAATGGCGATGAATGGGATACGGTAATGAACTACGATGCCTTTATGGAGCCTGTATCATGGTTCCTGACAGGAATGCAGAAGCACAGTGATGAGTATCGGGAAGACCTTTTGAATAATACAGAGGGCTTCTGGGGAGCAATGAGAGAGCATTCATCGCATTTCAGCATGGGTGAGCTGATGTGTGCTATGAACGAGCTTTCAAATCATGATCATTCACGTTTCCTCACGAGGACGAACAGAAAAGTCGGACGTCTGGATAGTCTTGGATCAGACGCGGCATCTGAGGGAATCGATAAAGCAGTCATGAGAGAAGCAGTAATGCTGCAGATGACCTGGTTCGGTGCACCGACGATATATTATGGTGATGAAGCGGGTCTTTGCGGATTTACAGATCCGGATAACCGGAGAACGTATCCCTGGGGCGAAGAGGATAACGAACTTATAGACTTCCACAGGGCGTGTATACGATTGAGAAATGAAAATCCTGAGCTCAGGTACGGAAGCTTAAAGAGACTTGAGAGCCCTGATGGGGTGCTGGCTTATGCGCGTTTTACCCGTTATGAAAAGAGTATAATCATCATAAATAACAATGATTATGAAAAGGCATTAAATTTCAGGGTGCTTGACGCTGGAATCGCAAGAGAGTGTATGCTGAAAAGAACGCTTTTAACCTATGACACAGGCTATACCACTGAGCCGTTCTTCTATGAAGTGAGACGTGGAAGGCTTGAGATCGGAATGGGAAAAAAATCTGCGATAATATTGCAGAGGCATATTCCAAATTGAATAATTAGCCTTGGGGTGGCACAGTATGGATGTGAAATGACCCTGGGTCATTTCCAACGGCTGAATCAGAAAAAAACTAATTACCGTAGAAAATTTATCTAAAAAAATTAAAGAAACGAGGTGGGGGAGCATGTAAAATGCTCTCCACCTCGTTTTGATTTTACTGCGAAAAGTGCCATGTATATTTTTAAGAAATAAAACACCTGAAGCCTGTCATAGTGAAAAAAATGAGAGTTTTGATATTTATAGAGTAAATCTATTAAGCAGCATTTCCTTTAATGTCAGCAATTCCCCAAGATCATCAAAACTACTTTCGGGTGTGTAGAAAAGACCTGCCGCATATCTTGTAACAGCCGCAAACATCAGATGAAGGGTTGTGGAAAAAATCTTCTCTTCCGGGATTTCAGTCCTGAGAGATTTATCCTCTTTTGCTTTCTCATATATCAGATGAAATTGCTTTTTGAGATTTTCTATGATTGTCTTATAAGGTTTAAGCGTTTCATCGTCAATATCTTCAGACTGTATATAAATCTCAAAATAGTGATTAAATCTTAGAAGGTCTTTGTGATTTTTATAGAGTTCTATAAAAGAATCGAGATAAAAATCAAAAATCTGAGCCGCAGTCATTCCCTCGAAGTTGACATTTGGTCTGCGCTTTTGATTCTCTTCGTAGAATTGTGACCATCGCCAACCGGCTACAGCGACTACAAAGCCCGGTTTTTTCTTAAAATAGCGGTAAAGCGTTGCTACACCATAATTACTTGCATTAGCAACATCGTTAAGAGTCACATCTTCTATACTTCTTTCTGAAAAGAGCTTGAATCCCGCCTGTAGGAAGTCTATTCTTTTAACCTCCTTATACGGTGCAAGTTTAGCCTTTTCTTTCATTGGAGTTTTCCTCACTATCATAATAAATTTATTAATTCCTTATTTATATGATTAATTTTATAATTTATGATTATTACTGTCAAATATTGATTGGCTTTGTTTTGTGAAATGAGCTTAGGGGACGTAGTATAGGTATCATTTTGAAACAAAATGATACCTATACTACGTCCCCTG
>JAIKZC010000062.1 GCA_024682575.1 Lachnospiraceae bacterium
CGGTGACGTTGTTGGCAGTGTATATGAAGGTCATAATGTAAAAAGAAAAGATTTTATATTATTGAGAATGGAAAGTCATCCAACGGATGATTCAATGATGACGATCGCTGTTTCCAAAGCAATGCTTGAAAATCTTGAAAAGATCCGTAATAAAGAAGAAGGTTATCAGGAAGCATTATATGACTCCGTAGTTCAAAAAATGCTTTATTACGGAAACAAATATATCCATAAAGGATATGGCGGGAGATTCAGGGCATGGCTAAAATCATCAACTCATGAGCCATATAATAGTTACGGCAACGGGTCCGCAATGCGTGTTTCACCGGCTGGCTGGGTGTGTGATAACCTAGAAGACACACTTGAAATAGCAAAGATCACTGCTTTGCCAACTCACAATCACCCGGAAGGAATAAAAGGTGCACAGTCGGTTGCGGCAGCAATATTCCTCCTCAGAACAGGTCATGATAAGGAATATATAAAGAACTATATATCCGAAAATTTTGAATATGATCTTGACCGTACTCTGGATATAATACGACCAAATTACAGATTTGAGGTATCCTGCCAGAAATCCGTTCCGGAGGCATTCATTGCTTTCCTGGAGGGAGAATCATATGAAGAAGTGATAAGAGGCGCGATATCAATAGGCGGTGACAGCGATACGATCGCCGCGATCGCAGGCTCGATGGCAGAGGTTATATATCCCATCGAGGATAAATTTATAACATATATAAAAGATCACTTGCCTCAGTTCACGGAACTCTGGGATGATCGTCTGGATTTTTACAATAAAATCGTCATTCCATATAAAATAGAGAAAGGACTGGCGGAAAAAGAATTGGATATGACAGTAGCGCAATCCTTAAGGCAGGGACTTTTATAAAAAAAATAGAGATGAAAAAGCAAAGGCAGTATGCAGGAATGATATCATGCATGCTGCTTTTTGAATTTGAGGCCTTACATCAAAAATCGATAGGTTTTCTGGACTTTATTTTTTACTTGCATACCGAACAAATGTATGCTACACTATCCGAACATAGATTCGCTAAAACGGTATTTTGTTTTGCGTATCTGTGTGATAATATAAAGTCAGGAGCTGGATTTTTAGATGGCAGAAAAAGATATAACCGAGAAGATGCTTGAGGATTATAATGATGTCTTCTGTGATATTGTAAATGTTTTTCTTTTTGATGGAAAACGTTTAATGAAGGAAGAAGAACTTGAAAATCTAAAGACAAAATCTCAATTAAAACTTTCTAATGATATCCATGAGCAGGAAAGAGATGTTGCAAAAAGGTGGCTGAAAAATAATATAAGGTTTGCTTTAGTAGGGATAGAAAATCAAACCTCAATAGACAACACAGCCGCGCTCAGGATAATGAGTTATGACGGAGCTTCTTATAAGGAGCAGCTGGCAGAGATTGACGGTCTGTTACGGCAAAAGAAAAAAGCTCCCAAGCTTGTTCCGGTCATTACATTTATAATTTATTTTGGAGAGGACAAGTGGAAGAAAAAGAGTTTATATGATGTCTTGGAAATTCCGGATTATCTTAAAAAATATGTAAATGATTATAAAATAAATATTTTTGATATAAAAGATCTCACCTATGATCAGGTAGAATTATTTAAAAGTGACTTTCGTGTGGTAGCAGATTATTTTTATAAAAAGTATCATTGCAAAGAATATGTTCCTGATCCGATAACAATAAAACATGTTGATGCGGTATTGAAATTGATGACAGCACTTACCGGAGATCAGAGATTTGAGCAGGCCATTAATGAATTGCCTGAAGGCAAAAAGGAGGAATTCAATATGTGTGAATTTATAGATAAAGCAGAAGTACGCGGAGAAGCACGCGGTGAAGCACGTGGCAGAACACTCAATCTTATAAGATTGATAAAAAAGAAATATGATAAAGATATAAGTGCAGAAGAAACTGCAGAGATTTTTGAAGAGGATTATGATCTTGTAGACAGAATCTATAGAGCAATTGATGAGCTTGGAGATAAGTATACAGAGAATGGGGTTTTGGAAAAAATTAATGCGGATTTGATCGTAAAATAAAAGCAGCGAGTCAGACTGATTTTAAGTCTGGCTTGTTTGTTATAAAGGCAGATAAAAATAAATTGGAGCAGCAAATAAATGTTTGAAATAAAAATAAAAAGAGCTTACGAAGCGGCAGATGAAACAGATGGGATAAGGATACTTATTGACCGGCTCTGGCCTCGTGGAATCAGTAAGGATAAACTGCAGATTGTGTCCTGGGAAAAAGACCTGGCACCTTCTGCAGATTTACGAAAATGGTTTGATCACGATCCTGAAAAGTTCGATGAATTCAGCAGGAAATACCGACAGGAACTTGAAGAAAATGAAAGGTCGGATGAGTTTCTTGCAGAATGCAGGAAATGGCTTGAAAACCAAAATCTTACATTTGTATATGCTGCCAAAGATGAAGAACATAATAATGCACTGGTGTTGAGAGAATGGGTCAAAGCACAAATATAATTATGACTTTTCGTCACTGCGTGCATCAAAGTCATGCAAACAGACCATTAATGAATTGCCTGAAGGCAAAAAGGAGAAATTCAATATGTGTGAATTTATAGATAAAGCAGAAGCACGTGGAGAAGCACGAGGTGAAGCGCGAGGTGAAGCGCGAGGTGAAGCACGTGGAGAAGCACGCGGTGAAGCACGTGGCAGAACACTCAATCTTATAAGATTGATAAAAAAGAAATATGATAAAGATATAAGTGCAGAAGAAATTGCAGAGATTTTTGAAGAGGATTATGATCTTGTAGACAGAATCTATAGAGCAATTGATGAGTTGGGAGATAAGTATACGGAAAATGGGGTTTTGGAAATAATTAATCCTGATTTGGTTATAAAATAATGTGTAAGGAATAAGAAATTCAAAGCAGTATGTAGAATGTTTAGGTCTGCTTTTTATATGTATAAAAAACTGAACGTGAATTTGCCTGAAGCGTGGTTTATAATAGAAATATAAAGATAAAAGAACAGGTATTCGAGAAAAAATTCAAAAAGACAAAAAATGACCCGTTTTTTATAAATTATCAGAATATTCTGAAAATTACCTGCAAAAACGAGCCCGGAAACCCGCATAAATACTGGGCTAAAAATTGGCAGGGTAGAAATGAAGAAAGCCCGCTTAAGGGCATTGTCACATAGTAATTATTGATATACACCTTTTTGCAAGGTGTATATTTTTTTGAGGATGTTGAAATAAAGAACAAGAATGTTAAGTCTATATATAATTAAAAATAACAATAAACCCTATTTTGTATATTTACATAAGGAAAAGCGACTTAAAACAAGTAAAATAAGGAGTTTACAGCATGAATACCTAATTGAAAACAGGTGCTGCAAAGTGTTGAAAATATACCGCAAAGGGAATATAATGTAACGTATGTTTTATTATACGGAGGTAGTTATGAGCTTTGCAACGACGACTGAGATGGCTGAAAAATGGAGTATTTCCAGGAGGAGAATTACTCGTTTATGCGGTGAGGGAAGAATCGAAGGAGCTGTATTAAAGGGAAACACATGGTTAATTCCTGATAATACAGAAAAGCCGGATGATCCGCGTCGTATCAGAAAAAATATGCAAAATACATTTTATAATATAGTGTATCCAATTAAAGAAAAAAAGTTTTCAACTATTGAATTATTTGCAGGTGCCGGCGGATTGGCTTTAGGAGTGGAAGAAGCTGGATTTAATACAATTGGTTTAATAGAACTTGACAGAGATGCATGTGATACATTACAGAAGAATCGACCTGATTGGAGAGTTATTTGTGACGATATTGCTAATATTTCAAAACTGGATTTAGAAGACTATTTTGGAATCAGGAAGGGTGAACTGGATTTATTGTCTGGTGGAGCACCTTGTCAGGCGTTTTCGTATGCAGGAAAAAGATTAGGTCTTGAAGACGCAAGAGGGACATTATTTTATCACTATGCGATTTTTCTTGAAAAATTACAGCCGAAAATGTTTTTGTTTGAAAATGTTAGAGGGTTGCTGACGCATGATCATGGTAAGACATATCAGACTATGCTTGGAATTTTTGAAAATGCAGGATATGACATTCAAAAGCAGGTATTAAATGCCTGGGATTATGGCGTGGCACAAAAAAGAGAACGTCTAATCACTATAGGTATCCGGAAGGATTTAAAAGATAAAATATCATTTGAATTTCCGGAGGTGCATGAATATAAGCCTGTATTAAGGGATGTTTTAGAAAATGTTCCTGAAAGTGCAGGGGTTCCATATGGAGAGAATAAGCGAAAGCTTTTTGAACTTGTACCAGCAGGAGGATACTGGAGAGATATAGATCCGGTTTTGGCGAAAGCATATATGAAGAGCTGCTGGGACATGGAAGGTGGAAGAACTGGGATTTTAAGAAAGTTGTCAATGGATGAACCTTCTTTAACAGTGTTGACATCACCATCACAGAAACAAACAGAAAGATGTCATCCCTTGGAGGCACGACCTTTTACAGTCAGAGAAAATGCCAGATGTCAATCCTTTCCGGATAGCTGGGAGTTCTGTGGAAAGGTTATGTCACAGTATAAGCAGGTAGGAAATGCTGTTCCGGTCAATCTTGGTTATGAAGTGGCAAATATGATCTATGAAGCATTAGAAGGAGAAAATGGCTGATGAGTTGGGAGTTATCTTTTATATCAGAGGAAGATTTTACAAAGCATGTAAAGGATACGATCGATAAATACGGAGATAAACTGGAGTCGTTCGATATTGTTCGTTTCAACAAGAATATTGTTGATCCTATCAAGATGATATTTGATAAAACAGTGTATCAGACATCTTGGGATGAAATTGTTGGAAATGAGATTTTCAGACAAAGAGATAAGTCAAATAATAATGATATAGGATATTTTCATCAGCGTATTTTTCAGTATATAAAAAATTGTCACGTCCCCGATAATGGAACAGAAGGCGGATGGGATGTGATTTTTCGAGTACCGGAAGGAATCACTCTTCCAGAAGGCGATGTAGTTCATACAGTTTATGTGGAAATGAAAAATAAGCATAACACTATGAACTCTGCTGCAGCCGGTAAGACATATATTAAAATGCAGAGTCAGTTGTTAGATGACGATGATTGTGCTTGTTTTTTGGTTGAAGCGATAGCAAAGAAATCTCAGAATATTAAATGGTCTACTACAGTTGATGGAAAGAGTGTTTCTCATAAAAAAATCCGCAGAGTAAGTCTTGACCAGTTTTATGCTCTTGTGACAGGTCAGGAAGATGCTTTTTATAAGATGTGTATGGTTCTTCCAAAGGTCATAGAGCGGGTTGTAAATGAAGGTAGCGAAGACGTTAAAGTTCCGCATGATTCTGTAATGAGCGAACTTCGTTGTATTGCTAAGCAAATGGACACAGAGGATGACAATTTGGCAATGGCATTATCTGTGTATTTACTTGGGTTTAGTACATATAATGGATTCGCTAAAGTCGCAGGCAATGTTGTTGATAAAGTTGATGATAAAGTTGATGATAATGCTTTGCGAAGGATTTATGAATATGCAAAGAGAATGATAAACAAATAGATTAGTTGTAAATACTATCTGTAAATAAATTCTTCAGAATAATATATGAGAATTGATCATAAAATTAAGATTCAGAAACAGCCTGCTTCTGTAGATGCAAGGCTGTTTTTGTGTATAAAAAACTGAATGTGAATTTATCGAGGGTGTGGTTTATGATAGTAATATAAAGGAAAAAGAATGGGCATTCGAGAAAAATTTCAAAAAGACAAAAAATGACCCGTTTTTCACCAATTGTCAAAATATTCAGGAAATTACCTGCAAAAACGAGCCCAGAAACCCGCATAAACACTGGGCTAAAAAATGGCAGGGGTAGAAATGAAAGAAGCCCGCTTGAGGGCATTATCAAATATATATCCTTTGTAAAAAGATAATCAGGGGGCAAGAGAAAATGAAGAAAATTATAGAGGATATATTTGTGAATATAAGGAACTAGACTTAATTCAAAATATGCATAAAGGTAGCAGATTAAAAGACATTGATCATAGGTTAGTGTTTTTTTGTTTTAAAAATATTTTCTAGGACATTTGAGTTACGTAAATTAAAATAAAATTTTTTGGATAAAGTCTGAAAAAATGGAAGAATCATAGGATAAATATATATAAAGATCTTTAAGTAACCTAACGTGCAGGCTTATTTGTGTATAAAAAACCAAACGTGAATTTGATATAAGCGTGGTTTATAATAGTAGCATAAGTGAATTTCTTATAGCAGCAGATTTTCAGGAGTGATTCCTATGGATAAACAGCACAAAAACAGCCGTACACTAGATATGTACGTGCGGCTCTGTGAAGGTAAAAGCATTAATAAGCGTGAGGAAGCGAAGCGTTTTGGAGTGGATGAACGCTCTATTCAGCGTGACATTGATGATATACGTGCTTTTCTTTCTGAACGCGCTGAAAAAAGCGGTGATGCGAGAACGATTAAATACGACAGAACGAAAGAGGGCTTTGTCATGATGGGTTCTGAGGAAGCATTGCTGACTAATGATGAAATCCTTGCAGTCAGTGAAATTCTGCTCGAGAGTCGTGCCTTTACCAAGAAGGAAATTGGGATCATTCTCGATAAGATGATCACGGGCTGTGTTCCTCAGAAAAATATGAAGCTGGTTTCTGATCTGATCTCAAATGAGAAATATCATTATGTCGAGCTAAGTCACAAATCTGCTGTAAAGGATAAACTATGGGAACTGGGAGATGAGGTTAAGAACTGTAATGTGATCGAGATTGTTTACCGGAAGCAGGTCGCATCTAAAGAAACGGTCAATCGTATTGTGCAGCCGGTAGGACTTATTTTTTCAGAATATTATTTTTATTTGAATGCT
>JAIKZC010000074.1 GCA_024682575.1 Lachnospiraceae bacterium
CTTGCAATTGTTGCGCTGGTAGTTCTTATTGTTGTTATCGCGGTAGTAATATCAGTAACAATAAATCAGGTGATCACAAGGCCTGTAAATGGGCTTTCCGAAGGGATTACGAAGATCTCGGGCGGAGACTTTACAACTGTAATGCCGGCAGATAAAGGTGATGAAATAGGTCTGATCTCAAAAGAAATGGGGCAATATGTTCAGATAATGAATGCTACGATCCATTCTATACAGGAAAAATCAGATCAGCTGCAGGCAGATGCCTCAGCTTCAAGAGATGCTTCAGCCAGAATGTCAGAAGAAGCTAAAGAGCAGTCAGAGTCAATGGGTCAGATCCAGAACACCATGGATGATATTTCGAATGCAGTAAGTGAGCTGGCTAATAATGCGACTCAGCTTGCAAATGCTGTTTCAGACCTTACTGACAGTGGAAACAATACTAATGAAACAATGCTTGAACTGGTTGAGCAGGCTGATGTCGGACATCACGATATGGACACAGTTCAGAACAACATGAAGCTTATAACAACGTCGATGAATGAGATGAATGATGTTGTTATAACAGTCGGAGAATCAGCGGATAAAATAACGGAAATTGTCAAGATGATAGAATCAATTTCGCAGCAGACAAACCTTCTGTCCCTTAATGCAAGCATAGAAGCAGCCAGGGCAGGCGAGGCAGGAAAAGGCTTTGCGGTTGTTGCTGATGAGATCGGAAAGCTGGCATTGAACAGCCAGGAAGCTACGAAAGAGATCAGCGCAATCATCATGGAGATAACGCAGCTTATACAGAATCTTTCGAATAAATCACAGATCAGTGTAAATGCGATCGGTGAGAATAGTGAGGCGGTATCGAAGGCAGGAACCAGTTTTAATAAGATTTTTGAAGATCTGAATTCTGCAGCCGGTGTAATGAGAAATATGATAGGAATGATGGGTGAGGTCAATAATATTGCTGCTTCGGTTGCAGCAATTTCAGAGCAGCAGTCAGCAAGCTCGCAGGAAGTTACAGCAACTGTTACTGCCCTGGCAGAGAGTGCACACGAAATCGCCGATGAATCCAAAGGAGTTGAGGATGCAGCCAATTCTGTATCTGATTCTGCGGCAGCGATCAATGACGAATTAGGTAAATTTACGATTGGGTGATTTTCGCCTGTTGCATTGTTCGAATTACACCTGTTACGCCGTTCGTCTCAAAGTTCCTACTTCAGATATTTCTGACTAACAGATAGGTCAAAATAAGTTGTATTATAAGTATCGCGGGCATTCCAACTACAAAATACCAATGTTTAGTTTTGTGTCGAAATACCTGCATACCTGTGATAGCTCCAATGCTTCCACCGATAATAGCTGAAAGAAATAAAGTGGCCTCTTTTATTCTCCACTCATGTTTTTTAGCTCTGCTTTTGTCTATTGCCATCAAAGCAAATGCGACAAAGTTTATAAGCAATAGGTATACGATCAATATCTTAATTAGCATTATCTTTTCTTCCTTAATATAAAATTATCGAGGTATTCAGGAGATAGTTTTACTCCCAAATCCTCGATAATTTTATCATTTTCGTGATAAAACAGCAAAACACATACAAATTTCAAAAAAACTATTGACATTCAAAAATAAGGTGTGCTATACTCGCATCTGTCAATTCGAGGAGCTGCCATTCGGCAGATTTTTCCAAAGAAATAATTAAATAAAGACTTGGAGAGAAGAATGAGAATATTTATTCTTTTCTGGCTTCTTGCCGCAGGTTCGATCACAGATCTGCGATATAGAAGAGTTGAGAATCTATTGTCGCTTACGGGATTTCTGACAGGGCTTATGCTTGATATATTTTGTCTCGGACCCGCTGGAACAATAGATGCAGCGATAGCAGCATTTTTAGTTTTTATGGTGCTATATCCGATGTTTTCAATTCGACTGATAGGAGCCGGAGATATTAAATTTTTAATGGCTGTCAGTATGTTTCTGGGCCGGGAAATGCTCATGGCAAGCCTGGTTCCGATTGCGGCCGCATCGGTTGTGATAATGTTGCTGATGGCATTCAGGAAAGGCAGATGGAAAGATCTGCAGATACCGATGACGATACCTATAAGTTTGGGAATTTTATCTACGGTAAAAATATAGGAGAAATTTTATGAAGAAAAATTTGTTGGCGATATGCGATAAGGATGAGGAGTATGTTACCAGGCTGATGAATTTCATCCTTGAAAGAAAGACAATGCCGTTGGAGGTTCATTCCTTTACAGAAATTGAATATCTGAAAAATTTCATTAAAGAAAACAGCGTGGATATTCTTTTAATAGCAGAGGATGAGCTGGATGAGGAGATTGAAGCGATCGCAAAACACGAGCTTATGGTGCTTTCGGAAAACGGAGGGATAACTGATAAAAACGGACACCGATCTATATCTAAATATCAGTCGCTCGAAAATATCATGAGAGAAGTTATGGATCATTATTCTGAAAAGAGCAGCCCGGTATTAAGGCTGGATAAAAGCTCAGCAACAGAATTTATCGGCTTTTATTCCCCGGTTCATCGCTGCGGAACCACATCCCTGGCACTTAGTATGGGACAGGCGCTGGCTGAAGAGAAAAAAGTACTTTATCTTAATCTCGAGGAGTATTCCGGGTTTCATCAGCTTCTTGGAGAAAATTACATGATGAATCTTTCAGACCTTCTTTTTTACATAGGACAGAAAAAAACAAATTTCCCTTGCAAACTGGCCGGAATGGTTCAGACAATAGGAAAACTTGATTTTATTCCGCCGGTTATTTCACCGTTGGATATAAAAAATGTGGATACTATGACCTGGCAGGGATTTTTTGAGGAACTGACGGATTGCGGTTATGATACCGTTATAATTGATTTCGGATCATGGGCGGAAGAAAGCATGAATGTTTTCAGGGCCTGCGGCAGACTCTTTGTGCCGATGCTGGATGACGAATTTTCAAGGGCAAAAATAGAGCAGTTTGAAGCGATTTTAAGAATTTTAGACAGCGAAGACCTGCTCGAGAAAATGGAAAAAGTAATAATACCAAAATTTAATAGCGCAGAAAATCCTTTATTGGAAAATGATGACAGCAAGCTCAGGCGTTATGCTATGATGCTCCTTGGAAAAGGACAAAAGTCCGGAGAGAGATCTTTGATAGGAGCTATTGTATGAGGGATTTAAAAAAGCTTAAAGAAAAACTTCATGATGAAATCCTTTTAAAAATAGACTTATCAAGAGAAGTTTCTGATGAGGAAATGGAGGAGATAATCAATGAATGTATCCTTAATGAGACTGCGGAAAGTTATATTCCGCTGAGGGATAAGATCCGGCTGAGAACAGATCTTTTTGACTCCATACGAAAAAAAGGAGTCATACAGCAGCTGATCGATGATCCGTCGGTAACGGAGATAATGGTCAACGGAACAGGCGGAATTTTTGTCGAAAAGGGCGGAGGCCTTTTTAAATGGGATAAAAATTTCGAATCTAAAGAAGAATTAAACGATGTGGTACAGCAGATCGCCGCCTATTCCAACAGGGTCGTAAATGAGGCATCGCCGATCGTCGATGCAAGGCTGGAAAATGGATCAAGAGTAAACGTGGTTTTGGATCCGGTGGCACTTAACGGGCCGATCCTTACTATCAGACGATTTCCGGAGCATCCTATTGAAATGGATGATCTCATCAGCTTCGGTGCCATTACAACTGAGGCAGCAGATTTTGTCAAAAAGCTTGTTATAGCAGGTTACAATATCTTTGTATCAGGCGGAACAGGCTCAGGTAAAACAACATTTCTAAATGCACTTTCACAGTTTATTCCAAAAGAAACACGAATAATTACAATCGAAGATTCAGCAGAATTACAGATAAACGGCATTCCCAATCTCGTAAGGCTGGAGACCAGAAATGCCAATGCAGAAGGTTGCGCAGGTATCAGCATCCGAGACCTCATCAAGAGCAGCCTGCGTATGCGGCCTGACAGGATCATAGTTGGAGAGGTCCGGGACGGAGCTGCATTTGACTTCCTGCAGGCAGCGAATACAGGACACGACGGCTCCCTGTCTACAGGACATGCCAACAGTGCACACGATATGATTTCAAGGCTTGAGATGATGGTTCTCATGAGTGGAATGGAACTTCCGTTGTCTGCTATCAGAAGACAGATTGCATCTGCGGTTGACATAATTATACATCTGGGACGACTCCGGGATAAAAGCCGAAAAGTTCTTGAGATTACCGAGATAAGGGGTTTTGAGGACGGAGAAGTGGTGACTGAACCCATATTTAAGTTTGACGGACATAGTCTGAAAAAAGTAAATGAACTGCGGTCAAAGATGAAACTTGAACGGAGCGGACTTTTATGAATTACAGGGAATATCATTTTTCGAAGACTGAGCTGGCTGTAAATATAATGATCGGGATTGCGATCACAGCACTTACGGCATGGGCTTTTTACAGAAGCTTTATAGCATTTTTTCTGATGCTGCCGCTGGTTTATTTCTATATAAAATTTAAGCGGAAAAGCTGTATTGAAAAGAGAAAAAGAGAACTGTCAATAGAGTTCAGAGAAGCGATACTTTCCGTACAGTCAGCGCTTAATGCAGGTTATTCCGTTGAGAATGCCTTTGTGGAGGCGGCACATGATATGGAGCAGATGTATGGCTCTGACGCCTATATTTCTATCGAATTAAAGGTAATGATGCGGCGTCTCCGTTCAAATGAAAGCCTGGAGAAGATATTAAATGACCTGGGTGAGAGAAGCGGAATAGATGATATCAGAGAGTTTGCCGGGATATTTTCGGTAGCAAAACGAAGCGGCGGAAATATGAACGGGATCATAAACCGCGCCGTCAGAATGATCGGAGACAAAATGGAAGTGAGCAGGGAAATAGAAACTGTTATCAGCGCAAAAAAATATGAGAGCCGGATAATGGACATAGTGCCCTTTGGAATTGTTATTTATTCATCATTGAGCTCACCGGATATTTCCGAAGTGCTTTATCACAATCTGAGGGGAAATATCATAATGACGGCGTGCATCATAGTGTATGCGGCAGCGCTGATCATATCAGAAAAAATCGTAGATATCGAGGTGTGATCATGCAGATCGTTATTATAAATATTTTAATGCTGATCGCCTTTTGCATGGCTTTTATAGTCAGCAGAAATACAGAAACAGAGAAAAAAGGCAGCAGGATCGAGCTGATATTTTACCGTGCGGCTGCCTATATAGATAAATTTAAGGCTCCAACGGTAAGCAGAGATATGCTGAGACAGCAAAAACTCCTGCATCCCACGGGTAAGGCCGGGGATCTGGTCAGAGATTACAGGATAAAAAAGATTTCGGAATTTCTGATAATTATTTTTGCCGGAAATATTCTGGCACTGATACTTGCTCTTAATAGCGGAGATGCCGGAAAGGCGGTGGAAAGCCTTGAATTTAAGAGAAACAGCTTTGGAGAAGGCGTGAGGACAGAAAGTCTTGATATATCCGTAGATGGTAAAACGGCTGAAAAGAATTCAGAAATCGAGATATCGGAGAGGCGATACGATCCGAAGGAATTGAAGGAAGCTTTTCAGGAATTAAAAAAGATTCTTCCGGAAATTATAGTCGGAGAAAATGAATCGCTTAAAAAGGTGGATCATGACCTTTCTTTGCCGCTTAAATATGAAAATTATCCGATAGAGATAAGCTGGTACAGCAGTGATTACAACATCATGGACAGCTATGGCGTCATTGATGAGGATTTTTTTGAAAAGGATGGTGTAGAGATAGAGCTTACTGCGGCGCTGGACTATTACGGGGAACATGATGAACTGGTCATTCCGCTAAAGGTATATCCCAGGGAAATGAGCCCTGAGGAGGCACTTAAAGCAGCTGTAAAAAGGGCGATAAAAGCCAATGATATGGCGGGGATATCTTCGGATTCGATAGTGCTCCCTGACGAAGTAGAGGGCAAAAGCGTAAGCTACAGCCACCCTGAGAGCAACGCCGGAATGACAGTATTTATCCTGGGAATTGTGGCAGCATTTGTCATTTTTCACCTGAGAGATGATGAGGTTAAGAAGGCTGTTGAAAAAAGAGATGCTCTGATGTCGGAGGACTATCCGGAGATCGTAAGCCGCCTGACACTTTTACTCAGCGCAGGTATGACGATAAGAGGAGCTTTTGAAAAAACAGCTCTTGACTATGAAAAAGACAAGGTCAGGGGAAAGTGCCCTGAACGATATGCCTATGAAGAAATGCTCGTTGCAGTAAGGCAGATGAAGAGCGGAAAAAGTGAAATGGCTGCATATCAGGACTTTGGAAGCAGGAGCGCATCTCCAAGATTTAATAAGCTCGGATCACTTCTGAGTCAGAATTTGAAGAAAGGTTCGTCGGGACTTTTAAATATTCTCGAATATGAGACAAAAGATGCCTTTGAAGACAGAAAGGCAATTGCAAGGAGGAAAGGCGAGGAGGCCGGAACAAGGCTTCTGCTGCCGATGGGTATGATGCTCATGATAGTCCTTGTGGTAGTTGTGGTTCCTTCGATAATAACTTTCGCATAAATATTTGAAAACGCCATTGAAAGGAGGTGATGAAAGTGTTCAGAAGATTTCTTAAAGAAGAAGATGCCATGGGTACAGTTGAAGTAGTACTTATTATCGTAGTGCTGGTTCTCTTAGTAACTCTCTTCAAGAAGGCTATTAAGCCTGTAGTTGAGAAGGCATTAAAGAAGATAACAACTGATTCAACATCTATTATCGGTTAAATCAGTCAGAGAGGAGATGAAAAGCAGGATGAAATTCAGAGGATCGGTTACGGTTTTTTTAAGCCTGATCATGGGAATAATCATGTCATTGATTTTTATGACAGTTGAAAGCGCCCGTTACAGCACAGAAAAAATGAGAATTGAAATGATAAGCAGGATGGGGCTTGAGTCCATTTTCGCTGAATACAACCGTGAACTGCTTAAGGAATATGATCTGCTTTTTATTGATTCCTCTTATGGAAATTCAAGCTCGTCGTTAACAGAAACGAGAGATCATTTAAAAGAATATATAGGATATAACGTCAGACCTTCCAAGGGGATCATATCCCCGGGAAGTGGAGAAATATATGGCTTAAAGCTTAAAGGAGCAGAAATCGCCAATCCCTCTTACGCGACAGATAATGCCGGAAGCGTGTTTAAGCGGCAGGCAATAGAGGCTGTAAAAAACCGCTACGGCGTTGGGATTGCTGAAAGAGCACTTGAGCTTAAGAAAGAATACGAGGGCAGCGGAATTAAGAAGGAGGATGTTGAAAAAAGACGGGAAAAGATCCGCGAAGAGCTTAAGGATGCTGACCTCGGATCAAAAGGAAACAAGCTTAAAAAGGTATTTGATAAAAGAAGGGGAAATATAGCAAATATTGTTTACGGGGGATTCTTTAGTCCTAAGGAAAGAGAACTGCAGCTTAAAGGGCTTGCATCTTATCGGGAAAACAAAACAGGCATAGGTCTTGTAAGACCGGATTATAATCCAAATGATTTCTTAAATGAAAGACTCTTTGAGCAGTATCTGCTCTGGAAATGCTCTGATTTCACAAAGGATCTGGGACACAGCAGCTGTAATTACGAACTTGAATATATCATAAACGGTAAGAATACAGATGCTGCAAATCTGCGTGAGACAGTGACGAAACTCTTTTTTATAAGGGAAGCAGCGGATACAATGGCAGTTTTTAAGGATTCAGGAAAGCAGGCGCAGGCTAAAGCGACGGCAGTGCCTATAGCAGCCGTCGTGGCTTTGCTGCTGCATGTTGATATAGAGGAAGCCCTGACAAATATGATACTTGTAAGCTGGGGCTTTGCTGAGGCGGTCGTAGACGTAAGGGTATTACTCGGTGGAGGCAGGGTTGCTTTGGTGAAATCTGAAAAAGACTGGAATATCAAAACAGTTCTCGGGATACCTTTATTTATGACAGAAAAAGGTAAAAGCTCTTCGGTGGGAATGTCTTACAGGGATTATATTTTACTTTTGCTTATGACCACAGGTCAGAAAAAGAAAGCCATGCGCGCCATGGATGTTATTGAGATGAATATGAGAACCAAAGCCGGAAATTCGCATTTCAGAATGGATGGGTGTCTTGAATATCTTGAGGCAGATCTGAAATTCAAGGACAGATCCGGCAGAAAATTTGAAATAAGACGTGATTACAGTTATATGAACGTAATTGAATGATACAACGTCAAAGGTTGTTCTATCAAAAGAATGATCAAGTGATTTTGCAGCTTGATCATTGAATAATGAAAAAAGAAGGAGGTGATGACGGGTGCCCTTTTGCGAAAAAATAAAATTACATTTCAAAAAATATAGTAGAAAAGAACACTCTCCCTTGTGTTTTTATATAAATAAAAAAATTAATAATGAGAACTCGAAAGACAAAGCAAAGAGCAAAAGGGGATCCGTCAGCGCTTCCTTTATCAAAACAAAAGGAAGCCTTACTGTAGAAGCAGCTCTGGTCTTACCTCTCTTTCTCTTCGCCATGATAGCCCTGATTTACATGACCGAAGCAATCAGGTTTTCCGGCAATCTGCAGGCAGCTTTGTCGGAGACCGCCAGAGAGGCTTCAGTATACAGTTATCCATTTAAGGAACTTACGGGAAGAAGCTCGATAGGAGGGGCAGCGGGCTCAAAGATAATGGGCGCTGCGGGTGCCAAAGCGGTAGTTTTGGAACGCCTCGGCGGAGATTATATAAATTCGTCTCCTGTAAGGAAAGGAAGCGGTGGGATAAGCTTTATTCATTCAGATGTTTTGAAGAATGAAATGATCGATCTTGCTGCAGTTTGGGAGACAGATATACCTTTTATCCCGGATGAACTGAAAAGCATAAAAATAATTGACCGTGCAAGGGTGAGAGCCTTCACAGGATATGATAATACACATGCATCTTCTTCGGCTGATGATGAAGAAGATGAAGAGATTGTATATGTAACAGATTACGGAACTGTTTACCACAGGAATCGAAATTGCAGACATTTGAAGCTTAGCATAGAAAATGTAAAGAAGTCAGATATTGGATCTAAAAGAAATGAATATGGTGCTAAATACTACAAGTGTGAATACTGTGGATCGCGCGAAGCGGGGACTTATTTTATAACAAGCGATGGTGATCGCTATCACAGCTCGGCGACATGTCCGGGATTAAAAAGAACTATACATGAGCAGCTGCTTTCAGAAACGGATCTGCCGGCATGCTCGGATTGTGGGAGATAAAAATGCTTTCAGGAATAATATTGATCATATTTTTACTGCTTTCGACAGTGACAGATTTGAAAGAAAAGAAAATATACCTGAAGTTGTCAGTAATATTTTTTATTGCAGGTATTTTATTGGATTCTTTTAATCTGAATATCAGCCTGTATGATGCCATTTTTGCTATGACAATAGGCTTTGCGCTTATAGGAATTTCATTTTTGACAAGAGAAAAGATCGGCATTGGAGATGGGATCGTCTTTTGTGTGACAGGTGTATATCTTGGATTCTGGGGAAATTTATTTCTTCTGACAGCAGCTTTCTTTTTATCAGCCTGTTTTTCTGCCGGAGCACTGATCCTTAGAAAAGCTAACAGGACAAGTCGGATACCTATGCTTCCCTTTATCCTGATCCCGGCAATATATGAAATATTTGTCATGGGGGCATTATGAAATCAATATCTAAAAAAAGCTATAATGCCTATTTTACTGTGGAACTGGCACTGCTTTTTCCTATAATTTTTTCGGTGATCGTTTTGATCATATATACTGCTTTCCTTGTGCATGACAGAGCAGTTTTGGACAGCGCGGCGTATGAGGCTGCTCTCAGGGGAAGCGCCATAAGCTATAAAGGTGCAGATATTGAGGGAAAAGTAAAAAATGAAGCAAAGGATCTTTTGGATAAAAGGCTTTTTGTGACAAAAAATATAAAGATAGAGGTTGACATAACACAGAAAGAAATAAAAGTGAAATGCAGCGGAGATTTCAGGATCCCATCGGGTATTATATGGGCCAGGGAGCTCAGAAATAAGGGAAAGCATATTGAAGTCACCGGAGTTGCAGAGAGATTAAATCCCGGACAGGTGATCCGGGATACAAGGATGATAAAAAACATAGCGGGTCTGGGAGGCGGCCATGGAGATTGAGATAAGAAATGAAAATCGTCGTTCGACAATGATCATAAGAAAAGAAAATTTTGAGAGGGCATTGCTTCAGGAAAAAATGCTCTTGAAGAACAGTATTGAAGGTGCAGCAAGACTGCAGCTGAGCTTCCTTAACGGAGAGGCTTTTTACAGGATAGACCTTAAAAATTATAAGAATCTAAAAGAGCTTTTTAAGGGAAGAAAGATGGATTTTTCGGAGGTGGATCATTTATTGAGATCTTTATCCGGACTGATCGCAAGACTTGATAATTATCTCTTAAAAGCAGAAGAGATATTATTGGATCCGGAATATATCTTTTATGACGATTCAGCGAAAGAATGGATCTTTATTTGTCTTCCATACAATGATGATAATTCGGGAGCTGAAAAGCTGGCGGAGTTTCTGGTGGATACGGTTGATGAAAATGATTCTGATGCGATAGAGCTCAGCAGTGATTATTTCAATATAGCTGCAGAAGGCGGGATTTCGCCGGCAGCTCTTACCAAAAAGGAAATGAAGTCCAAAAAATCCGCAAAGGCGGTAAAAAGAAAGAAAGTCACGCGGCATGAAATGAAAATACCGGAAATCCCCAGAGAGGAATACAATAATAAAAAATCTGCTAAAAAGACAGATGATCCAAATAGAAAAAGAAATCTTTTCACAGGCATAGCTATATGTGTTCTTTTATCGCTGATGGCAGTCGGACTTTATATCCTGGTGCTTATGAATCCTCAGCTGCTTTTTTATATAGGGCTTAGCGGAGATGATTATCTGGCGGCGGGGGCAATAATAGCCGTAGTTTTTGCAGCGGCAATTATAGGGGTCATACATTTCTTTAAGAAGAAAACGGATACAGATAAGAAAAGCGGATCGCTTCATACAGATATGACAGAAGCAGAGAATTTTTACAGAGATGATCAGACGGATGAGGATTTTTATGAAATGGATTATCTGGATGAAGAAATAGAAAAAGCAAGATACTGCGTATATGAAAGTGATGAATATGAAAGCTTTGGGGAAGATGAACCTGATAGATCTGGTCTGCAGAATGAAGAAGATAAAAGCTATATAAAAACATATGAAGAAGATGATGAAGAAGAAACTGTTCTTTTGACGGATTATAACAGGGGATCAGGCAAAAAGGCATCTCTTAAGGGGAGATTAAAGGGGGAAGAGCTTATATTCAATATAGGTGAAGAAGCATTTCTAATAGGAAAGATGAAAGGAAAGGCAAACGGGGTAATTAATGATTCCGGTGTGAGTCGGATACATGCGTGCATAAGAAAGACAGGAAACAGATATTTTATAAATGATCTGAATTCAACAAACGGAACATGTCTGAATGAAAGGCGTTTACAGCCGGATGAGAATGCAGAGATAACTGACGGTGATATTATAAAGTTCGGACATGTTACAATGCGATTTAGTATATAAAATTCGAAAATCCGATAAAGAAGCTATTTAAGCGATTTTTAATTGACGTTAGTACGCCTGTTTACGCAAATGATAAAATTTGTGCGAAATTCACAATATGAATTGTTCATATTGTGGATTTTATTTAAATATAACAAATCAATGACCGATTTTAAGCTTATTTTGTTTGCTATAAACAACAATGGTGAAACGATTTAACGAAAAAAACATAGTATTTATAATAATTTAAGGAGTGCAAAGTTACCTATCCCTAACCAATTAATTGCATTTATTTAAATAATTATATTGACAATTATTATCATAAAGTGCATAATAATTAAGCACTAAAATGATAATGATTATCAATGATGCTGTGACAAATGAAATTCAGACGCTTGCAAGTCAGCGCTAGGAGGTTACACATGATGCCTTTAACAATGGTTAATCCGGGAGAAGAGTTCACTGTACAGAAGGTTGGAGGGCTTGACGATACAAAACGTTTCCTCAACAATCTTGGCTTTACAGAAGGAGCTAAAGTAACGGTCGTATCAAAAATTTCGGAAAACCTTATAGTAAATGTTAGGGATTCAAGAGTAGCTCTTGATGCCGATTTAGCAAAAAAAATTATGGTCTGAAGAAGGAGGATGTTGAATTGCGTACAATGCGAGAGGCCAGGGTCGGTGAGACCGTCAAGGTTGTTAACATTAAGGGCGACGGTGCGTTAAAAAGACGTATCATGGATATGGGAATCACAAAAAATTGTGAAGTCTATGTCAGAAAGGTAGCTCCTTTAGGAGATCCTGTAGAAGTTACCGTCCGCGGATATGAGCTCACACTCAGAAAAGACGACGCGGAGATAATCGAAATACAGTAATTTTAAAGACTTTAAGTTAGCTAAATCTAACAACTTTGATTAAAACGGAGGATAAAATGGCAGTAAGAATTGCATTAATAGGTAATCCGAACTGTGGTAAAACTACCATGTTCAATGCTCTTACCGGAGCAAGCCAGTATGTCGGAAACTGGCCGGGTGTAACTGTAGAGAAGAAGGAAGGACATCTTAAGGGTGATAAGGATGTTATCATTACTGACCTTCCGGGTATTTATTCACTTTCACCTTACACACTTGAGGAAGTTGTAAGCCGTGACTATCTCTTAAAGGATAAGCCGGAGGCAATAATCAACCTCGTTGATGCAACAAACATTGAGCGTAATTTATATCTTACAACTCAGGTTCTTGAGATCGGTATACCTGTAGTTATAGCCCTCAACATGATGGATATCATCAAAAAGAGAGGCGACAGCATTGATGTTAAGAA
>JAIKZC010000091.1 GCA_024682575.1 Lachnospiraceae bacterium
AGAATGAAAAATGTGGCCTTAAAAAAACGAATTTATGAGATAATAAAAGAATCCCAAGAAATTAATATGGCCAGCCGGTCATCTGAAATTATGATAAATACAACTATTATTGTTGAACTCATTCCTTTGATGATGAAAAAAGGAGATCAATTTACAGCTATAATAGATGTTCTTACATTGGCGATTTTTGTAGTAGATTATCTTTTGAGAATTTATACATCGGATTATAAAATGGGTATTGTAAGTTATAAAGCTTATCTGGCGAACTTGCTCGATCCTATGTCGGTAATAGATTTCTTTTCAATACTACCGGTCTTTTCGTTCTTTTTCCCTGCAAGCATAACCATACGTCTTTTTAAGCTTTTCAGAGTTTTTAGAATATTTAAGCTTGCGCGGTATTCAAAAACAATGATAACTATAAAAAATGTTATGATCAGAGTCAAAGCACCGCTTGGAGCTGTTTTGATCCTTTCTATTGTTTATATTGTTATTTGTGCTCTTTTAATGTTTCAGGTTGAACCCGATAGCTTTAATTCATTTCTTGATGCATGCTATTGGTCGACAATATCCCTAACAACTGTAGGATATGGTGATTATACTCCGGCAACGGATATCGGAAAAGCTATATCGAGCCTCTCAGCCCTTGTAGGGGTTGCTGTTATAGCGCTTCCGTCAGGTATCATCACCGCTGCTTATATGCGGGAAATTACTAAGGTTAAGGGGAAAAACGAATTATAGAAGGAGAGAATTTGTTATGAAAAAGAAGGTTTTATCACTATTCGTCATGCTTATGATGATGGTGACGCTTGTGGCTGGAAATTATAGTCCGGCATCAGCGGATTCGGGAGTTGTAAGAAATACAATTTTTACAACTATGACCGATATGAAGAATAAGTTGGGGAACAGCAGCGTTGACTGGTCAGAAGTCTATCTTACAGAACCGGAAAATGAATATTGGACTTTTGCAGATCAGTCTAAACCCGACAGCACCGTGCTTACAATTGATATAGCAAAAAATACATACAGAAGTCTTGAAATGCTCCTGGATAACGGTTATACCATGGATTATAATACTCTGGCTGCATATTGTGCCGAGTATCTTGAGAAAAAAGAAGGAGTGGCAGATTCTTTTTATAATATAATGAGTGACTGCCTTAATAATCCTTATCTTTTGAATAAACCGGCAGCAAATGTTACAGCAACAACATATAATGGCCGTGATTATTCAAAGGTATTTGATGCAAACTATTATGCATCAACTTATCCGAATGTCGTAGCCTCTGTTGGAAATGATCCTGCCGAGCTTTTAAGAGACTTTGTTGAAAAAGGAATAAACAGCGGAAGAGTAGGTAATGCCAGTTTTAATGTTAATAGTTATGCGGCTCAGGTTGATGCTGAAGTAATGAATACAAAAAAGAATTCTTCTGCATATAAAGCTCTTGGAGCAGGAGCTGCTGAACCTGTTGGGGTTTATAGTTACAGCCTTGCAAATTATTATGGTAAATACTTAGGACATTATAATAAGGTTGTAGCTGATGATGATGGTTCAACAGCAGCACCGGTAAAGGATGAAGGAACATCTGCTTCAAAGACTGTTACCGGTACATATACTGAAAACAGTACGACGAGTGTTTATACAGGTGAAGCTATAAGCAGCAGTATTGCAAATCAGCGTCCTATAGCAATTATGATGCCGACAGATTCTGCTGCACAGCCTTCATATGGAATAGGTCTTGCAGATATTCTTTATGAGATCATGGAAGAGGGCGGAATTTCCAGACAGATGGCGATCATTCCAAATTGGAAAGGCTATGACAGACTTGGAAATGTAAGAAGCTGCAGACTTTATTATATAGCAGCAGCCAGAGAATGGGATCCTATTCTCATCCATTTTGGCGGTGTAGCTTATATGAAGGGTACGATAAACGCTTCCGATATCAACAATATTTCCGGAACCTATGAATATGGTACAGGCGGAAAGGCTCCGGGAGCCGGATATTTCTTTAGAACCTCAGACAGAAAGGCTCCTCATAATGCCTATATTTCTTCAGAAGGTATCGAGAAAGCCTGTGCAAAACTCGGTTATCAGACTTCGCTGAGACAGGGTTACTATAATGCTAAGCATTTTACATTTGCAAGCGGTACAAATGATCTGAGCCAGTATTCATCAGCTCAGAATGCATCAACAATAGACCTTTCAAATGTATTTTCTTATACAAAGACAAGTCTTAACTATGATTCATCTACCGGTCTTTATAAAAAGAATCTTCATGGAAAGGCTCAGACAGATGCAATTACCGGTAAACAGCTTACCTTTGCAAATGTAATAGTACAGAATACAAGCTGGCAGCAGATGGACAAGAAGGGATATCTTGGATTTAATATGATCGATACCAGCCAGGACGGATGGTATTGCACCAAGGGCAAAGCAATCCATGTAACCTGGAAGAAGACCTCTGATTATGCTCCTACGGTATACTATGATGATGCCGGAAATGAAATACAGCTTAATAAGGGTAAGACTTTTATTGCGATCGCTCAGGATGGCAAGGAAGTAAAATTTAATTAAAATAATAAGGCGGCTTAAGTAAAAAACTTAAGTCGCCTTAATTTTATTCAGCAATACCATTACTGGCTTTTATGCTTGTAGTATGTGTAAATTCCAAAGGATCACCCTCAAATGTGGAGACTTTTCCGCCGGCTTCGGTTACTATGACTGCTCCTGCACAGTAATCCCATGGATTTACAATGGGTTCAAAATACAGACATGTTCTTCCTGCAGCAATATCACATAGATCAAGAGCCGCTGAACCAAGTCTGCGTATATCAAGACATTTTCCAAGGTATTTAGAAATCTGATCTATAACCGAATTCTTTAACTCGACATTGTAGGGGGCTGTACCGACAGCAACAATACCATCTATAGTTTTATCGTTATTTACGTGTATTTTTTCTCCATTCATAAAAGCCCCATAACCTTTAACGGCGGAATAAAGAAAATTGCCATAGGGATCATAAATAACACCAGCCACCGGAGAAGCATCAAGAGTGAGACCGATTGAGATACAGCTGCGTCGCATGCCTTTGATAAAATTACTGGTTCCGTCAATGGGATCAACGATGAAGGCATATCCGTGACTAATATCGTCCTGCTCGTTATTTTCTTCTCCCATAAAAAAAGCTTCGGGTAAAATTTCTTTCAATCTGTTTTTGGCAATTGTCTGGATTTTTTTATCAAAAACTGTAACATAGTTATTTAAGCCCTCTTTACTGCTTATCATGCTTCCTTTATCAGTAATTTTTGCTTCCAACATGATCTTACCGCATTCTTTAGCCAGTAATTCGATTTCCGGCATTATCTTTTCTTTGATCTCGATAATATTTTTCATGATTATTTTTCAATCCTGTCATTTATTTTTATTAATATTTTCAGAAACTACCAGTCCATCGTTTGCTGCTACTACACCGTTTTCGTCAGGAAAGGCTTTTCTGATCTCGAGAAACTGTTCATAGCATTTTTCAAATGCATCGACGCATCTTGGAGCAAACTGGATGCCGCGGTTTCTTATTATTTCATCTCTTGCAAGAGAACAGGGCCAAGGTTCCTTATAGCTGCGTTTGCTTGTTAATGCATCAAAAACATCTGCTACTGAAACAATCTGCGCCAGTTCAGAGGTCTGATTGCCTTTAAGACCAAGAACATAGCCTTTTCCATCCCATCGTTCATGATGTTCTTTTGCTATTACAAGAGCCTTTTTCATGACTCCTCCGCCTGTATGTGCGAGGAGTTTTTCTCCGTAAACTACATGTTTTTTCATCTCTTCAAATTCATCAGATGTTAATGCTCCGGGTTTCTCAATTATCTCATTTGAAACCATGAGTTTTCCTATATCATGCATCATTGATGCTAAACGTATCTCATCTACGGCCTCTTCAGGATAGCCAAGCTCGCGGGCAAGTATGGAAGAATATTCAGCAACACGTTTGACATGGCTTCCGGTTTCGCCGGATTTGTTGCTGACTATTTCTGAGAATGTAAGAATTACACCCTCCTGGGATTTAAGAAGTTCATTTGTAAGATAATCCTGAACCTCCATATCCTGCTGTATATATATGGCTCTTTTAAGGGACTGTAGAAGTAGTTTGCATATCATTACCGAGCTGATGAAGAGGAGGATACAAAAACCGATATTCATCAGATATTGTGTTTCAGCAGCACCTGAAAGATACGCTGATTCAGGAAGCTTAAAAAATACAAGTCCGATATGCAGAGGCAAAGGAACTGCAACAGCCACTATTCCTTTTGTCTGTTTGTAATAGCTTGCGTGATTTATTGCATATATAACGTCTTTATTTAAAATACAGAAGGCAAATAAATATAGAACTATTTCTATAAATGCTCTTCTAGCAGGAGTTGTATCAAACATAACACCGATGCAATCGAGCATTGCGAATAAAATATATTGCCCTAAAGCCAGTGCACTGCTTTGTTCACTGAATTTGATGAAAAAATATATAGAAATAGAGGTTAAAATAAGTACAATTACGCAGACATAAATTCTGGCATTCAGTCTTGGCTGAGCTCTTAATTCTTTTATGATCGGAACATCATAGATATGTGCGTCAAAAAAAGGCTGTATAACAGTTAGTGCAATAAACATTACCGGACCGAATGAAAAGGGCAGGATTTTGGCAGCATAAGTTAATTTTTCTTTTATTGGCGCTGATTTTTTTACAAAATATGTATTTTGCACTACAAAAGCTAAAATTGTCAATAATAGTGGAATATAATGCAATATACACCTCCGTGCTTGACATGATTTTAATATTGCTATAGGCTTACATTCTAACTATACACTGAAATAGCGATAAATAGTGTATTTAATAACACACAAGCAATTGACACATATGACTTAAAAATCATATCATAGATTTATAGTTTTATTATTTTAGAAAGAAGGATCTAGTTTGAGTAAAATAACTTTTGCAAAACCCGGAAATTTTATTTATCCGGTTCCTGCGGTTCTTGTAAGCTGTGCTGATAAAGCCGGAAATAAAAATATTATAACGATAGCCTGGGTCGGAACTATCTGTTCAGATCCGCCAATGGCGTATATTTCTGTGAGAAAAGAACGTCATTCGTATGGGATGATAAAGGATGCCGGAGATTTCGTTATAAATCTTCCGGGAGAAGATCTTGCAAGAGCGGTTGATTATTGCGGCTGTACATCCGGAAGTAAAATTGATAAGTTTGAGAAAATGAATCTCACAGCCGAAAAATCTGTTAAGATAAAATCACCTGCAATTGCAGAGGCACCGATCAGTATTGAGTGTAAAGTTAAAAAAATAATGCCCCTTGGAACTCATGATATGTTTATTGCTGAAGTAGTGGCTGTAAATGTAGATGACAGTTATATTGATGAAAAAGGCACGTTTCATATGGACGATGTCAGACTTCTTGCATATTCTCATGGGACATATTATTCCCTTGGAAAGAAACAGGGAACCTTTGGCTGGGCGGTCAGAAAAAAGAAAAAAGCTGCGGCTAAAAATGCTGCAACTAATATTAAAAAGAATGCAAATGATAAAATAAAGAAGGATCATAAGGATGTTAAGATTAAGCTAAATAAAAATCATAAGCATAAAAGTAAAAAATAAAAATTCGCTGTCTACGGTATTTATAATTCGTAGGCAGCGAATTTTTTATTTTCTGTATTCGGGTCTTTTTAGTTCAATTGTAAGCATTATAATGCAGACAAGAGCTGCGATCAGGTCAGTTGTGGCGCCTGCATAAAGTATTCCATCAATTCCAAAGAAAACCGGGAATATAAGCAGTAGCGGAAGATAAAAAATAACCTGACGTGTAAGGGATAGAAATATTCCCTTTACAGGTTTGCCTATGGATGAAAAAAAGTTAGATATAATAGGCTGTATAAAATATGTGCAGATGAAGAGATAATAAATACGGATATATCTGACTCCAAATGCAAAGTATTCATCAGAACCATTTCCAAACAAGGCAATGAGCTGATATGGGAAGATCTGAAAAACTGCAAAACCAATTATACATACTATGGCACCGGCTTTAAGTGCTAAAAAGAGTGAGGTCTTTACCCGCTCGAAATTTTTGGCTCCGTAATTGAAGCTTGAGATAGGCTGCAGTCCCTGAGACAGACCAATAACGATAGACATCATTATCTGCATACATTTAAGGGATACACCTGAAACAGCAAGAGGTATTGAATTTCCATAAGGGGAAAGTGCTCCGTAGTAGTTAAGGCTTTTATTTAAGACTATAGCGAGTACCATCATTGCAAGCTGATTAAAGCAATTTGCTGCACCAAGAGATGCAATCTCTTTAACACGGCTTAGACCGGGTCTGAATGCATCGGCATCGAGAGTGACTGTTTTGTAATGAAGCAGGTACCAGAATCCCATCAAGGCAGAAATAAATTGTCCGGTAACGGTTGCAAGACCGGCTCCAAACATTCCCCAGCCAAATATAAATATAAATAAAGGATCAAGGATAAGGTTTATTATTGCACCTGTAAGGTTTATTTTCATTGAGAATTTTGGACTTCCATCTGCTCTTATAAGATGTGTGCAGCCTGCTGCAAATATCTGAAATGGAAATCCGACTGCCGTTATTCTAAGATAACTTTTGGCAAGAGGGAGAACATTGTCAGGCGATCCGAAAAAAACCAAAAGTGAATCGCATCTGATCTCACAGAAAATTGATATGACTATACCTATTATAAGCATAACGCTTGCTGCATTGCCTATATAATATTTAGCCCCTTTTGTTTCACCTTTTCCCATGGATAGGTTAAAATTTGATGCGCCGCCGATACCGAAAAGAAGGGCACAGGAAATGCATGCCGGAACTAGTGGGTAAACGACGTTGGTAGCTGCATTTCCAAGCTCTCCGATTGCCTGTCCTATAAAAAACTGATCTACAAGATTATAGAAGGAACTTACAAGCATTGCGATTATACTTGGAATTGCAAAGGCTCTTAAAAGTGAAGGTATTTCTTTGACTGCAAGTGGATTTTCGTTAGTATTGTTCATGATGAATATAAATCTCCGTATCTGAAAACTAATAAATAAAATAGCACGATTGTTCTGATTAATCAAATATATAGAAGAAAATAAATTTAGCTTTTAAAAAAGCACTATATATGTTATAGTAAATATGTCGGAGTTTAGCTAATAAATTCGCGATAATTTGTTTAAATTTAAATCCATAAAAGTGAAAGGTGTAAATTGTAGTAATGGTAGATTATACTGAAGGCTCCGGAAAACAGTATCATACAGCTGTAGGCCCGGAGGACATAGGCAAATATGTTATTTTACCCGGAGATCCCAAACGATGCGCTTTGATAGCAAAGCATTTTGAAAATGCAGAACTTGTAGCGGACAGCAGAGAATTTGTAACTTATACAGGATATTTAGGCGGTCAGAAGGTCAGCGTAACATCTACGGGAATCGGAGGTCCGTCTGCATCCATAGCAATAGAAGAACTTTCAAAATGCGGAGCACATACCTTTATAAGAGTTGGAACCTGCGGAGGAATGCAGGATGAAGTTGAGGGCGGTGATATCGTTATTGCCAGCGGTTCAATAAGAATGGAAGGCACGAGCCGTGAATTCGCACCGATAGAATATCCTGCAGTGGCAGACTGGAAGGTAGTAAATGCTTTAGCAGCGGCTGCCGAAAAAAAGAAGATCCGTTATCATGTCGGAGTGGTTCAGAGCAAGGACTCTTTCTTTGGACAGCATGAACCGGAGGTGATGCCGGTAAGCTATGAGCTGGAAAACAAATGGAATGCATGGCTTAGAATGGGTTGTCTGGCGAGCGAAATGGAATCGGCAGCCCTTTATATAGTCGGGCAGTTTCTGCGTGTAAGAGTGGGTTCCTGCTTCCTTGTGGTTGCAAATCAGGAAAGGGCTAAAAAGGGGCTTCCAAATAAACAGGTTCATGATATGGAAATTGCAATAGAAACTGCAGTTGAGGCATTGAAAGAATTGATTGAAAATGATACAATGTATGATGTTTTGCCTAAATGATATTTTGGCATATATCAAATTCACAGCCAAGCCTATATTATTCAGGCTTTGCGGATATTATTTTCATTATTTTACATTTAACTGAAGTCAAAAGGAGGAGACTAAGTAAAATGAAGAAGAAACTGATTGCTTTAATGATGGGTGCTGTAATGGCATTTTCACTTACTGCATGCGGCAGTTCCAATTCAACAGCAAATACCGGAGCTTCTGAGGCAGCCGGTTCAGAGGCAGCTTCAACTGAGACAGCTGACAATGCGAGCGCAAATCTCGACATGAAAGTTGCAATGGTTACTGATTATGGTGATATTACCGACCAGTCATTTAACCAGACAACCTATGAGTCAGGTAAAGCATGGGCTGAAGAAAATGGTGTAGATTTCACATACTACAAGCCTGAAGGTGACAGCACTGCTGATCGTGTTGCCATGATCGATAAGGCTGTGGCTGATGGATACAATGTACTTCTGCTTCCGGGTTATTCTTTCGCAGAGGCAGTAGTTGAGACAGCTGAGATGTATCCTGATGTTGATTATGTTGTACTTGACTGTTCAGAAGCTGATTTCTCAGGTGCTAACGGTGGTGCTGAGTTCAGTGCTGACAACGTATTCAGTGCAGCTTACAGCGAGGAGATCGGTGGATATCTTGCAGGTTATGCTGCTGTAAAGATGGGTTATAAGAATCTTGGTTTCCTTGGTGGTATGGCTGTTCCTGCAGTAATGCGTTTTGGATATGGTTTCGTGGAAGGTGCTGATGACGCAGCAGCTGAAGATGGAATCACAGATATTTCAGTTAATTATGCTTATGGTAATCAGTTCTCAGGTGATGCTGATATAACAGCTGCTATGGATACATGGTATCAGGGCGGAACAGAAGTTGTATTTGCCTGCGGCGGCGGTATCTATACATCAGCTGCTGAAGCTGCTGCAAAGACTGATGGTAAAGTGATCGGTGTTGATTCTGACCAGAAGCCTATCATTGATGGCGCATATGGTGACGGAATGACTGTAACTTCAGCTACAAAGGGTCTTAAAGCAACAGTTAATCTTCTTCTTAATGCTATAAAGAACGGTGAGTTTGCTAATTACGGCGGACAGGTACAGACACTTGGTCTTGCATCTGCAGATGATATGTCTCTTAACTATATCGGTCTTTCTGATTCAACAGTATGGACAGATAATTTCACAGAGGACACATATAAGGCACTTGTTGCATCTATTTTTAACGGCGAAGTTACTGTTTCTAACGATACTTCTGCTGAAGAGCCTTCAGCAGAGAATGTAAAGATCAATTTCCAGGGTAATCTTAAGTAATCCAGGAACATAAATTTATTTCTTTGTTGTTAAAACTAAGCCGGCGGTTTCTTAGATGCTGCCGGCTTCTAATATAAGGCTTTTGGTTTTGACCGGAGTCTTCATTGAATTTATCTGGAAGGAGATTTTCAGCATGGAAGACAACTACACCATAGAGATGCTGAATATAACAAAAAAATTCCCCGGAATCGTAGCCAATGATAATATAACTTTACAGTTAAAAAAAGGCGAGATTCTTGCATTACTTGGAGAGAACGGAGCAGGAAAATCCACGCTCATGAGTGTTCTTTTTGGACTTTATCAGCCTGAAGAGGGCGTGATTAAAAAAGACGGCAAAGTAGTTAAGATAAATGATCCCAATGATGCAAATGCTTTGGGAATTGGAATGGTGCATCAGCATTTTATGCTGGTACAGTGCTTTTCTGTTCTTGACAATATAATTCTTGGTGTCGAATCTACCAAAAACGGAATACTTCAGAAAGCTGAAGCCAGAAAGAAAGTAATGGCTCTTTCTGAAAAATTCGGACTGAAGGTAGATCCCGATGCATTAGTAGAAGATATCACTGTTGGAATGCAGCAGAGAACAGAAATCTTAAAAATGCTTTACAGGGAAAATGACATACTTATATTTGATGAGCCGACAGCAGTACTTACTCCGGCTGAAATTGATGATCTTATGAAAATAATGAAGAATCTTGCCAAAGAGGGCAAATCGATTCTTTTTATATCTCATAAATTAAATGAAATCATGGAAGTGGCTGATAGATGTACAGTCCTTCGACGTGGTAAATATATTGGTACGGTTAATATTTCAGAAACTTCCCCAGCTGAATTAAGCCGTATGATGGTTGGACATGATGTTCAGCTTGTTGTTGATAAGAAGGAAGCAACTCCGGGAGATGTTGTACTTCATGTTGAAAATATG
>JAIKZC010000266.1 GCA_024682575.1 Lachnospiraceae bacterium
CGGAGAAGCTGATTATTTAATCTACTGTGCTATTGAAATGGGAATTAAGGCATTAGAGCGAGAGCAGAAGGTTAGGCAAAACTTAAACTGTGTTCAAAAAGACTGGATATTACATTCTGGGGATGGTACGGCTTTTGAGAAAACAATCGTTGAAATATTCGAGGAGAAAGGGAAATGAAACAAACAATACTACGTGTAAATGAGACCAAATATTCAGAAGAGTATGAGGGTTGCTCATGCTGCATACATCGTAAGGACACAATAGAAATATGCATATTGAGAAAATGCGTTCATGCGATGAATACGTTAGAAGATTGTTACGTTCCTTTGGATAAACTATCGGAAAGTGAGGAAGAATGAAAGCATGGAAAGTGTCTGACAAAAATGCTGAATGCGGGACGGCGATAGTATTTGCAGAAACAGCAGGGAAAGCAAAACAACTTTGTATGTATGATGATACATTCGATGATTGCGAGTGGACTGATCTTAGGGTTAATCGCTTCAAAGACTATGACCAATACTACGAAGGAAAAGAGAAGGTTGATTGGAATGATGAGGAACATCGCATCAGACTTGTTAGGGATTTTGGTTGGTTCTGTTTTGAGCCTACAATCAGTTATTGCGAAGCTTGTCCTGCAAAACAGTGGTGTTGTGTTGGGGGGCGAAGATTATGGGAGCAATATTAAGACTGAACAAAATGCCTGGAACTTGTAGAAGTTGCTGTTTTGCAAACAAGGAAGTTAATTATTGCAGGGCTCGTAACTCTTCAATAATAGCCGGCAAACAAAGACACAATAGGATGCCCTTATGTCCGCTACGAAACGAAGGGGAGTACCTTACAGCGATAATAAAGAGAGGAAATAATGACAGATCTTAAATATTCTAAAGAACTTTACACAGATAGCGGTTTTTTCGATGGAGATATGGATTGTGAATATACGGATCGTGAAGAAAAACTTGTTAAGTGTAGAAAATCACATAAATGTACTAATTGCCAAAAAGATATAGCAAAAGGGGATTATGCCGTGTGTGAAACAGCTTTATTTCCAGGAAAAGGATGGAATAACTGCTACACTTGCATATCCTGCATAGAAAAATGGCTTGAAGAATCAGGGCAAGTAGAAAGCGAGGGATGATATGACAGTATCAGAACTAATTAACCAATTAAAAAGACTCTTAGTCGACCATGATTTTAACGCTGGAGAGACCAGAGCTATCAAAGCGGCGATTGAAGCTGCGCATAAATCGGAAAAAGATGCACAATGGATTCCGACAAGCGAAAGAAACCCAGAGCTGATCAAAAAGTTATACGCAGACGGAGAAGTGACATTTACTTACTACCAGAGCGATAGAGTTCTCTTACAGACAAAAAGCGAGATACTGATCGGAACGTACTACAAAGATGCTGCGGTATCGCCGCATTACGAAACAGACGATAGCTATATCATAGCATCGCGAGTTATAGCCTGGAGACCTTTACCAGAAGAATATAAGGAGCATAAAGATGATCACAGAGACAAGAGACATATTTGAGAGCTTAGAGGAATTTATCGCAAAGAAGGACGCGGCAGCGGTAGGGGATATCGTTCTTGTGCTGGAAGAAAATGGAACAGAAAAAGCCCCTTATGTCGTGGCTCACATAACAGGGCAGGGAGAATGCAAATTAGTCCGGAAAAATTTGATGTCTGCGTATCGTCCAATGAAAACAGGAACGATTGATCTCCTGAGCTGGCTTGAAAATGATTTCAAGAACGGGATTCTGAAAAATCTCCCCGAAGAGCTGCATGAAAGAGTGAAAACCGTTACGTTGCCTTCAATCCGGGAAGTCTACGGATGTGATAAAGTCGGAGTCAGATCAGAGAGCGAACAGTTTGAATGGTTTAAGGATCCAATTAACAGGATAGCAATAAAGGATGACTCTGAATCAGATTGGTACTGGCTTCGGGATGTCGTTTCGGCTTCGCTCTTCGCGTATGTCAACACCTACGGTCACTGCGACCCCGCCAACGCATCGACTACGTGGATTGGCGTTCGCCCTGCTTTAGTCATCTACTGATCAGGAATCACGTCCCTTCACGGGGCGTTGGAAAGGAATTATAAAGATAATGAGAACTCCGGAAGAAATTATAAAAGATATGAGAAAAATTGTTAAGCCTCGTATCATGAATTATTTCAAAAGACTTAATTATGAAAACTTAGGCAACGAGGATGCGGAAGAATTCGAAGAAGAATTCAATGAAGTGCTTAATTTAGCTGAAGAAGCAATAAAAATGAGGTCGTGTACCGCATTGAGGATTGATAATATCGACGAGGATAAGCTCGAAGCACTTATAAAAGCCATGAATGACAGTCCCTTAGAAATAATAAATGATACTTCCGAAATAAATACCGGGAAGAAGGAGTGCAAAGTAAATCTAACCCTTAACCCATTCGAAGCAGAAGAAATGGAGAAAACGAAAAAATGATGAGAAAGAAGATAGCGTTAATAATAGCTGTATGCATTTTGGGCTTAACCGGATGCGAAGAAAGAGAGTCAAATATCGTAAGTCACAACATAGCCCTTGAAGCTGATAACTTTAATATCCGGCGCAGGGTAACAGTTATAAATTGTCGGAGTGATGAGGTCATTTTACAGTGTGAAGGCTGCATGAGCATTTCAGATAATTCCGACAGGCTTGATGTCATCGTAGAGCTTCCCGATGGAAGTTACCAGAAGCACATAATTAAATTAAATGAGTGGACTTGCTGGACAGTGGAACAGATAGAATCAAAAGAAACAGACAAGTATAACTATTACTGGAATTTTATGCCGGAAACAGTACCTGGAATAAAAATTACGAATGTAGAGAAAACGAATGATGAGGTGAAAAAATGAGAATAAAATCAAAAAACATATATGAAAACATACAGGAACTCATGACAGCGGTAAAAGACGGTACTGCAAGCGCAGGCGATGAGCTTATAACTTCAGATATAGACGGAGAGGCTGCATTTATACTGATCAGGATAGGCAAGAAGAAAATTAAACTCATAAGGAAGTGGATGCTTAAAGAGAAAAAGCCCATGAGAACAGACAATTTCGACTTGAAAAAATGGCTCGAAACAAAATACAGAGATTCGCTCCCGGAAGAGCTTAAAACATTAAATCCAAAGGTAAGACTTTTGAAGGAAATAGAGGTCTTTGGAAAAAATGAAGTTGGTATAAAAGAGAAGGGTAAGCAGATTGAATATTTCAAGAACGTGAAACACAGGATTACTGCATTTAACAGCTGTGATGAATTTTCAAGATGGTGGTGGTTAGACACTCCCTGCGAAGAAGGTGATGTCGTTTCGGCGACGAGCTTCGCGGATGTCTACAACGGCGGCCTCTGCACCAGCGACGGCGCGTCGAATGCGGACATCGGCGTTCGCCCGGCTTTCATTATCTCCAGATCTTAAATCTCCGCCCCCTTTATGGGGCGGATCCATGTCGGAGGGAAAGATGAAAAAGAGTGATAAAAAGCAGCACGAAAAAGCAAAGGAAAAATTCTATAAATCCATGAAGGAATATTTCGAAGGCCTTAAGCTTATAGAGCCTTTAGATGATGAAGAATTTACAACAGATGACTACAACCAGTTAAGTTCAGCAGCAGAAAAATTAACAAAGACTGTCCGGAGGATAGGAGAAAGGATCATATGCAAAAGAAATGAAGAGAGTAGTATTTACAAATAATCGGTATATGACAAAGACGCAGTACAAGACATTGCGGAAGATCGAAGATGAGCTTGAGAAAGAAATGTTCAGGCAGATATCCATTATATGCGGCTGTGCCGGGATTGCCCTGTTTGAGAACTGGGGATGGAAAAAGCAAAGGATATCGAAAATTTACAGGGAAATATGCGAAGTCTGGAGGTTAAAGCCGAACGAAGAATCCATGATCGGAATATGCGAGAAAGAAACGGGAATAACCATAGGCATTCCGGAATATGATGGCAATTATCAGGATCTGAAATTCTTCCAGGGAGATTCCAATATTGAAGATCTGACCATGAACCAGAGGATATATATGCGGCAGCGGCAGAAGAGATGGATGGGAGCTGAGATATTTGCATCCCTGATGATCGCACTCCATAGGACTTACGGATTTGGAAGCGAAAGGATATCAAGAGTCTACTCCCAGATAGTCGAAGTAAGGGATCGATATAACTGGGACTCTAAATTAATTGACAGTGAATGCAACAGGATCACAGGTGTGGGGATGCCGATCCGTTGACGATATGGAGGAGGAAAAGGGTTCATATGGGGAAGATAAGAACAAATATAAAAGGGCAGTACAAACTCGAAAAACACGAGCTGTATACGGCAGTGCATTATGCCTTAAGGTATGAGGAATTAAAAAAGGAATATAAAAACCTTACCGATACTTCGAAGGGGATGCGCTACGATTTTGACAAGGTGCAGACAACTATCGATTCGGATCCGACTTACGTTTTGGCGGAACGAAGGTCAAGAGTAGGTGGAAAAATATCAAACATTGAATCTGCTGCGAGGGCAGCGGCCGGGGAAGTCCTTTATCCGTACATATTGAAGGCAGTCACGCAGGAGGGCGTGAAATATGAACTCATGAAATATGAATATAAAATGCCGGCGGGAAAAAATCTATTTTATCTCCTAAAGCGCAAATTTTATTATATTTTAGCACAAAAAATATGATGTCTTTAGAGGAACTACCAAGTAAAAATGTTGATTAAGAAGAAAAAAGCCAGGCAAAAATCCTGGCATTTTGTATAAAAAGTATTGACATAGGGTAAACCCTATAGTATAATATAATCAGAACAGGAAAACAAGTTAAAATTGAAAGGAGGTGATACCAGTGATAATCAAAGTCAAAAAGCTAAAAAAAATACTCCGGCGGATGTTGGAAGCCATCATAACCGGAGCAGTTGCCGGAACAATCGCAGGATTGATACTTGAGTGGATCAAGCGAAAGTAAAGGCAACGGGGTGAGGGGAAACAAACCCCTCACCTTGATAATAGCAGATTATCACTGGTAAGACAATATGAGAGATTCAGTAATAGTGGCAATCATTGTAGGATTTATAGTAGCGGCGGTTACGTATTGCATTCTAAGCAAGAAAGAAGGCGAAAACGATGCCAAAGGGAAATCCTAATAAGCAGACAATAGCATCTGCAAAGTACCACGAAAAAGCCGGATATAAAACCAAGGCATTTAAATTAAAGGGTGATGTTGCGGATAGGTTTGCAGATGCCTGTGAAAAGAACGGAGTTAGCCAGGCGGCGGCTATAACAGAATTGATGGAACGGTATATATCTGAATTATCACATTAAAAAAAGAGGGGGAATCAGGGGACGGAAAAATGTGTTATCATATCAAAGTAAAACAGCAGGTAAATCAAATGATTTATCAAAAAGCTCCCCTCATAGAAAGCGCAGGCTTCCCTTAAGCCTGCGCCCCTCTTTTTTATGGTGACGTTATGGCGATGCAAATTAAGTGTGATACGAAAGAAGTAAACAGAAAGCTTAAAGCCCTGAAAGGACAATCCGATACAGCTCTTAAAAAAGTAGTATCGGACTTTAAGCGAAGAGCTCCGGCATGGATCGCAAAGGATATTACAGCGGTCTATAATATTAAAAAGAAGGAAGCAAGGGGGGCGATGACAGCGAGCGGCAGCGGGCTTGATGCTGAGATAGACTTAAAAGGGCGGGTTTTGACAGTTGCGCATTTCGGGCTTAAGCCAAAAAACGTACCGGCAAAAAGACCATATACAGTTTCAGCGGAAATATTCAAAGGTAAAAGGGAATCATTTCATACGTTGACAACATTTATTCATAATGGCACAGCATTTTCAAGAGAGAAGAATGGAACAATCTCCGGACGATTACCGATGCATGCATTGTACACCCTTTCGATTCCTCAAATGGCAGGCAATGAGGAAGTAACGGAGAGCATCCAGAAGGACATAGATGAGAATCTTATGAAAAGAGCACAGCATTATCTCGAAAGATATCTGGGAAGCTGATAAATATATTTATGTAAAGAATTGCGTCTTTAGAGGAAGTACCAAATAAAGACGCAATTTTTTCACGCAATTTCCAGATAATCTATCAGTCACCTATCTCCTTCTTTTAGAGGTAGGTTCAAGTAAAGATAAGATTTCTTTTTTTTGAGCGCAGAAATGAGTGAATGGATTGCAAAAACGTGCAAAAAGGTACTGTGAAAAGAAAAATATCCTATGCGCCGCTCGCGACCCCAATTTTTGACACTATCTGGGAAATTTTTTTACATGGTTTCGCTACTCAGAATACTGTATGCAAGAGAATACAAATAAAAAAAGAGGGGGAATCAGGGGACAGGATAATGTGTTATCATGATAGAGTGGAAAAAGAAGGGAGCGGTGAAAAGCCGTTCCCTTCCTGCATACTGCGATAAGAGACAGGGTTGACGCCTTGTCTTTTTTATTGCAGAAAACGGGCACGGATAGGGTCGCTCCTGAAAAAGCTGCCACCTCCCACAGCTCGCCGTGTCCTTAAAGACGGGAGAAATGTGGAGGGTTATATGGCGGAACAACTAGTCGAACCTAATGTGATTGCCAAGATATTCGGTTTTGAAGGAGTCAGGCGAATAGATCAGCTTGTACAGGACGGAGTGATCACGCCGACAATTGTCAAGGTAAACGGACGGAGCGTAAGGCGATACGATCTCGTTCCTACAGTGACTAAATACATCGGGCACCTTCAAGAAAAGCTGAAAGGACGGACCGACAAGACAATTACAGCTCTGGAATATGAAAAGCAGAAAGAAGAAGCTGACATTCGTTATAAGGTGGCAAAGGCTCAGAAGATCGAGTTGGAATTAAAAGAGCTCAAAGGGCAGCTTCATGCTTCAGAGGATGTTGACAGGATAACTGACGATCTTATCCTGAATATCAGAGCTGCAATACTTGCACTGCCGGGAAAGCTTGCGGTGAATGTTAGTGAATGTGCTACTCCGGCGGAAGCTTCTGCAGTGATCAAGAGGTCATGCAATGATGTACTGAATGAGCTTTCAAAGTACGAATATGATCCTAAAAAGTACAAACAGCTCGTTAGAATGAGGGAGAAGTGGATGAGGGAGAATGCAGAAGACGAAGAAGATGGCGAAGAGCAAGACGCCAGAAGAAAAACTAACAGCAGGGGAAAGAAAAACAGCAAATGAGATAAGCGGGAGGTGTCGAGCATTTAGGGCTCCGGAAAACATTACAGTTTCTAGATGGGCTGACAAGTACAGAATGCTATCATCCAGCACTTCTGCAGAGTCCGGTCTATGGCAGACGTCAAGGACACCTTATCTCGAAGAAATCATGAATGCATTTTCTGACGAGAATGTAGAAAGAATAGTCGTTGTATCAAGCTCACAGGTAGGCAAGACGGAAGGTGAGCTTAATATGCTGGGCTATCTTATAGATCAGGATCCCGGTCCATGCGTCTATTGTATGCCAACAATAGATGAAGCTAAAAAGTTCTCTAAAAGAAGAATGAATCCTTTGTTTCAAAATACTGAGCCACTTAAGTCGAAGGTGTCCTCAGAAAAGTATGGAAACAAAACAAATACGCTTCTGAATAAAGAGTATCCAGGAGGCATGATGACCATAGTTGGAAGCAACTCATCTTCAGGTCTCGCAGGAACTCCGGCGCGTTATATTTTTGGTGACGAGATCGACCGATGGACAAAGGATGCTGATGGTGAAGGATCTCCATGGGGACTTCTCGAAGCAAGAACCACAACGTTTTACAACAGAAAACTGGTAGAAGTAAGTACGCCGACCATCAAAGGAAATTCCGAGATAGAGTCGGCTTTCAATTTAGGAACAAAAGAGTATTGGAGCAGTAAATGCCCTGAATGTGGTGAGTATAATTTTATTCAGTTTAATGATATAAAGTTCGAGTATCACAAGGTAGAAGAGGGAGGGAAGGTTCAGTATATCGTGGATAAAACGGAATATGTCTGTCCGGTATGCGGATGCATCCTTCCTGAATCTGAAATGAGACGGGCTGAAAAGAAATGGATTGCCAGAAGCCCGGAGGCGATAAAGAACAGATGCCGCTCATTTTGGATAAATGCTTTTACATCACCATGGATGGAGTGGAAGTATATTGTACGTCGATTTTTAGAAGCCAAAGGTGATCCGGAAAAATTAAAGGTAGTCTATAACACCCTGTTCGGACAGCTATGGGAACAGCGTGGAGATATAGAAAGTGAAGAAGAGCTCTCGTCCCGGGCGGAAACGTATCGGGCAGAGCTCCCCAATGGGGTATTGTGCCTCACGATGGGGGTTGATACCCAGGATAATCGTCTCGAATATGAAGTAGTTGGCTATGGAAAATACGAGGAAAACTGGGGAATCGAACGAGGAATAATCATGGGACGTCCTTCAGATCCGGAAGTCTGGGACAAACTTGATGGAGTTATAGATAAAATATACAGGTTTGAAAACGGTCAGGGGTTAAGAATATCTCTGACTTTCATTGATTCCGGAGGTCATTTTACCCAGGATGTATATGAGAATTGTGCTGCAAGGATAAACAAAAAGGTCTTTGCAGTGAAAGGATCGAATAAGCACGATGCTCCTTACACTGCTCCGCCTTCCAAAGTAAACATTATGAAAAACGGTGCGCAGATCGGAAAAGCCTGGCTCTATAACATAGGAGTCGATGCAGGAAAAGAGCATATAATGTCCGGACTTAAGGTGCAGTCTCCAGGAGCGAGATATTCGCATTTTCCTAAAAGCTACGACTCATTGTTTTATAGCGGGATTTTGTCTGAATATATGGCCCTCGACAAGAATGGAACGCCGCACTGGGAAAAAATACCAGGACATGAGAGGAATGAAGCGCTTGATTGCCGGAACTATGCAAATGCAGCCTTTAGAGTACTTCATCCTAATCTTGATAGGATAGCCTATATGATGGCTCATCCGGCTGAAAAGACAACAGAGAAACCTGAAAGAAGAAAACAGAAAAGAAAGCGTAGGGAGATGGAGGATATATGGTAAATTATGACGCGCAAACAGAAAAGAGCGGGATACCTTACATATCTGCGCTTTACTCCGCTAATTTTGAGTACAAAACAATAGTCACATGGCTTGATAACAATTATGCATCTTATACCGGGGAATCCGGAAGCAGCGGAAGCGTGCAGTCCTATTCTATAGGTTCAAGGTCTTTAACGAGAGCAACATTCTCAGCGACAGATCTTTCTGCAGAATGGGATGTGAAGATGAGGCGGAAACTTCAGCTTGAAAGAGGTACGAAGCCCAGAAGAGCGGTTGGGGTAGTTCTACGTGACTGGTAAAACAGAACGAGGTTGAAGATATGGGAGAGATTCTGATGAGCGGCAGCGGTACGAAAGGGTACGGTACTGCCGGAGCTTCCAC